>JBCCEP010000191.1:0-7684 GCA_039030215.1 Pseudomonadota bacterium | reverse complement strand
TGATTGACCAGCCGTAGATTGCCATCGCTGCCAAGCTGGGCATAAAGCGCCAGCTCGGTATAGGCAGGCCCACGCTCGACCAAAGACCCCCCGGAATTATTGCAGACGCCACCGATGATGGACGCACCAATGCAGGACGATCCAATCACGGAATGTGGCTCGCGCCCCTTGGGCGTCAGCATCTTTTCCAATGCAAACAAGGTCGCGCCGGGAAATGCGATGATTTGTTCGCCTTCGCCTAGCGGAACGATCTTGTCCATGCGTTGGGTGTTGATCAGTACGACATCGCGGTCATAGCTGCCCTTCGGTGTCGAACCTTCTGTCAATCCGGTATTGGCGGCCTGCATAATGACGATCTTGTCTGCTGCCACACAGGCCTCAAGCACTTTCCATTGTTCCAGCAATGTGCCCGGGCGAATGACACACAGCGCCTCGCCTTCTCCTGATCGGAACCCACGCCGAAATCGTTCGGTAGCCCGGTCGCCGACAATGACGTGGCGAGAACCAACGATACCTTTGAACGTGGTGATCAGGTCGGCATCGGTCATGCGGCTACCTGTTTTCCAAGGTGAGGCGCTGCAGCCGGATCACGGAAACGAAGATTGGTACGTCCCAGCTGATCGATGCGGGTAACGCCCATCAGCTTCATGTCGCGTTCGATTTCCGCCCGCATCAAGGTCAGTGCGCGTTCGACCCCTGGCTGGCCTGCGGCAGCAAGCGGGTAAAGATAGTGCCTACCCAGACCAACGGCCTTCGCGCCCAGGGAAAGCGCTTTGAGCACATGGGTTCCGCGTTGGACACCGCTATCCATCATGACATCGAGCCGGTCACCGACTGCGTCAACGACTTCAGCGAGTTGATCGAAGGGCGTCCGCGAACCGTCCAGCTGGCGCCCACCATGATTAGACAAGACGATACCGGTACACCCGATATCTGCAGCACGCCGAGCATCGTCGACGGTCATGACGCCTTTCAGGCAAAATTGTCCGTCCCAATCGCCCACCATTTTGGCGACATCATCCCAGTTCATCGAAGGATCAAGCATTTCGGTGAAGTAACTGCCGATGGAGCTCGCGCCGCCGCCCATGTCCACATATTCATCCAGTTGCGGCAGGGAAAATTTCTCATGCGTCACATAGTTGATGCCCCACATCGGCTTGATCGCAAACTGGATCATTCCGCCAAGCGTCAGCCGGAACGGAATGGAAAACCCGGTGCGCAGATCGCGCTCGCGATTGCCGCCGGTAATGCTGTCAACGGTCAACATCATTACCTCGACACCCGCGGTCTTTGCACGTTCCATCATTGCCGCGTTCAAGCCGCGATCCTTGTGGAAATAGAATTGATAGACTTGCGGCGTCTTGTGCTTCTTGCGCATTTCCTCCAGCGAGACCGTGCCGAGCGAGGAAACGCCAAACATGGTGCCGAACTTTTCGGCTGCCGCAGCCACTGCCCTCTCGCCCTGGTGATGAAACAAGCGTTGCAATGCCGTAGGCGAGCAATAGACCGGCATATCGAGTTTTTGCCCCATTACGGTCACCGACATATCGACATCCGACACACCGGTCAGGACCGATGGCAACAGATCACAACGGTCAAACGCCCTTGTGTTTTCCCTTAGCGTCGTTTCATCGTCTGCGCCGCCGTCAATATAGTTGAAGATCGGCGCGGGCAGTCGGCGTTTAGCCAGCCGTCTGAAGTCATGGAAATTGTGGCAGTCTTTCAGTCTCATCGGTACCTTCTCCTCAATAGGCTACCGATGGCAACCAGGTCGCAAGCACAGGCCAGAAAAAGACCAGAGCGAGACCTACAAGCTGCAACACCACAAACGGGATAATGCCCCGATAGATATCCATCAGACGGATTTCCGGTGGGCACACCCCCTTGAGGTAGAACAGCGCAAAACCTACCGGCGGCGTAAGAAAACTGGTTTGTAACGTTACAGCAACCAGAATAACAAACCAGAGCAAAGCAGGTTCGTCGATAACACCAAATCCGGGAATGTCTATGCCCAGCCCGTTGATGATGGGTCGCATCAGCGGCAGAACGATCAGCGTAATCTCGATCCAGTCGAGTACGAAACCCAGCAGGAAGACGATCAGGAGGATGAACACGACCGTGCCATCGGGCCCGAGACCGATTCCGGCCACAACACTTTCGATCAGTTCGTCACCGCCAAGTTCACGCAGGACATAGGAAAATACAGTCGCGCCAAGGAAGATCGCAAAAATATATGCAGTCGTGTTGAACGCAGATACCAGCACATTCCACAGCTTCGTCCAGTTCAGCTTCCTGTATCCCAGCGCCAGCAATGTGGCTCCGAGCGCACCAATGCCGGACGCTTCAGTCGGTGTGGTGATGCCTGCAAAGATCGAACCGAGCACGGCAAGGATCAGCGCCAAGGTAGGAATGACCGCAATCATCACATCACGAACCGCGCCCCAATCCGGCCGCCTGGCATCATCGGGAACTGGCGCCACATCGGCTTTTACCTGCGCCAGTACAAAAATGTAGCCGAGATAGAGGATACCGATAATGACACCGGGGAACACCGCGGCCATGAACAGGTCACCCACCGACAGGGCCATCTGGTCGGCCATGATAACCAGCATGATGGAGGGCGGGATCAAAATGCCGAGCGTACCGGAGGCAGATACAACACCGGCTGCCAGCGTGGGTGCGTATCTCTGTTGCATCATTGAAGGCAACGACAAGACACCAAGCAAGACAACCGAGGCACCGATGATGCCGGTCGATGCGGCCAGGATTATGCCGATCATGGTGACGGTAATGGCAAGACCACCACGCACGGTGCCAAACAGACGCTGCATGGATGTCATCAGCCGCTCGGCAACGCCGGACTCATCCAGCATAAGCCCCATGAAGATAAACATCGGCAAGGCAACCAGTACTGCATTCGACATGGTCGCATAAACCCGGTTCACTACGGCTCCGAGCGTCAGATAATCCAGACCGGTAAATGTGCTTTCAAGGCCCGTCCAGACCATCAGGTCATTGTCGAACAGATAGGCCAGTCCGCAATAGGCAACGCCCACACCTGCCAGCACCCAGGCAACCGGATAGCCGGTAAAAAGCAGGGCAATAAAAGTCAGAAACATTGCGATGACAAGTTTTTCCTCGGTCGTTTCGACCAAAAAAGTCAGGGCAACTGCAACCACCGCAAAACCCAACAGGACCAGTGCCACACGGCGCAGTTTTGTACCTTCCCGTTCCGAGGCAGGACCATATAGGAGCGCGTGTCCGTCATGGATCAGTCGGGCCAGGGCAGCCAGCGCAAGCAAGATGAAGCTTATCGGAATGACGGCCTTGAAGGCCCACCGTGCCGGAAGCCCGGTCGGGCTGTCAGAGCGCTCGTCCACTCTGAAACTTTCATAAAAATAATCGTAGCCCTGGTCGATCATCAGATAGATGAACGGCGTCAGCAGGGTCAAAATACCAAGGACTTCGATGATGCGTTGTGCCCGTCGGCTGAGCTGCATATGCACCAGATCGACGCGAACATGGCTGTCGGTTACCAGGGCATAGGAAATACCGACCATCGTCACGAGGCCATAGAAGTGCCACTGGATTTCATCAAGTTTCGGATAATTCTGGCTTAGCAGATAGCGCAATGCCACCTGCGCCACGATCGCTGTAATCAACAGCACATTGGCCCACATCACGACGTGGCCTATGGCCTTGATGGTCTTGTCGATCGCTACTGCCAGCGATTGGCGATCTGTGTCCGGATGTTCAAGAATTTCCTCGTATGCTTGAACGGGATCATTCGTCAAATTTGGATCTGAAGCCATAACTTCCTCCCGGGTCCGGACATGCTGACGGACAAAAGCTTGTGTTCGATGAATTGGCGAGGCAGCGTTTTCAGCCACCTCGCCCGTGTTGTTGATGGATCAGTTGCGTGGGAGAAATGCGTTGTTTTCCCAGAGATTGTAGCTCTCACGGAACTCGTTCATATCCGCCAGGACCTTTCCGAAGAAAGCATCATTGGCTGCTTCCTCTTCAGCGACTTCCATCCAGGTCTTCTGGAACAGATCGAGCATTTCAGGCGACCACTTCTTGATGGTGACGCCATTGTTCTCGACATTGTCGATCAGTGCCGCGTGCTGGATCGCTTCTCCCTCGGCAAAGCTGTCGGCCATCGAAGCCTTGCAGGCATTCTCGATGATCGCCTTGTGCTGGTCAGAAGCCTCGTTCCAGACGTCCTTGTTTACCAACAGTTCAAACATGGTTGCCTGCTGATGCCAGCCGGGGAAGTAGTTGTATTTGACCACCTTGTGGAAGCCGAGCTTTGCATCGACAGCGGGCATCGAGAATTCGGTTGCATCAATGGCACCCTTTTCAAGAGCCGGGAAAATCTCGCCACCCGGCAGCAGGGATGTAGCAACGCCAAGCTTCTGCATGACTTTGCCGCCAAGCCCGAAGAAACGCATCTTTAAACCCTTCAGGTCTTCTTCGGATGTAATTTCATTTGCAAACCAGCCAGAGGTTTCCGGAGCGATAATTGCACAGGGGATGACCTTCACGTTGAAGCCGGCCTGATCATACATTTCCTGATAGAGTGACAGGCCATTACCGTAATAAAGCCAGGCCATGTATTCGCCTGCTTCCGGTCCGAACGGCACTGCGGAAAACAACGGAGCGGCAGGAATTTTCCCCGCCCAATATCCGGCAGTTGTGTAACCGGAATTGATCTTGCCTGTGGATACCGAATCCAGAATTTCAAACGGCGGAACAAGCTTGTTCGGCTCATAGACCTTCATCTTCAGCGTCCCACCGGACATCAGATCAAGCTGTTCGGCCACGCGCGGAATTGGCGAGCCAAGGCCCGGCAGCGCGGATGCAAATGCAATCGGCGTTTTCAGTAGCAATTTGTCAGCTGCGTAGGCAGGTGCAGTCGCAAGGCTTAGCGCCAATGCGAGACTGGTAAGTACGCTTTTCATGTTTACCTCCAAGGATATTGCGGCCACTGGCGGCGCAAGTCTCGACGCCAGACCTCCCGGCGTCTCAGATTGGACAAATAACTTTACCACTATTGTTAGTCAACAACTTTATTTACCACTGGTACAATTTTACGCACCACCTGCATGTTGGAATTTTCCACTATTTTGGCGGAACAGCGCTAATGCGGATAGAAAAATATGCATGATTTCAATGATTAATGGTGATTGCTGCACAAAATAAAAAAGCTTGAAAAATTCGTCGTACTGGTTCATATTTTATACCAATTGATTAAGCGTTTTATGCGGAGACCTAACCATGACACCTGCATCACTCTTTGAACCCATTGGTCACGAGTCTGTTGCCGACTCCGTCGTCGCACAAATTGAGGACATGATTTCAGCCGGCATATTGAAGGAAGGACGCAGGCTGCCTTCCGAGCGTGAGTTGGCCGAGGTCCTGAATGTCTCCCGCCCGAAACTCCGCGAAGCCTTGCAAAAGCTGGAAGAAAACGGACTTGTGGTGACACGCCATGGTGAGGGAACCTTCATCGCGCCACTGACCGGCAAGGCCATGTTACCGGCATTGCTCTCGCTTTATGGCAGGCATGAACCTGCTTTCTTCGACTATCTTGAATATCGCCGCGAGCAGGAAAAGTTCGCAGCACGGCTTGCCGCAACCCGCGCAACAAAAGCGGATAAGAAACGTCTTCAAACCATCCTCGACGAGATGCAGCACGCTTGGGAAAATGACGATACCGATGCTTCGCGAGATGCAGATTTTCGTCTCCACTCGGCAATTGTTGATGCCAGTCAGAACGCTACCCTAATCCACATGATGACATCCATCTATGACCTGACCCAGCAGAGCGTCTTTTATAATCGCGATTATCTGAAGACTATTGACGGGACCGGTGAAAAACTGCTGCAACAGCATCTCGAGCTCGGTCAGGCAATCCTGGATGGAGATGCGGACCGTGCCGAAAAGGCAGCGCAAGATCACATGGACTTCGTTGAACAATCCTTCAGAACCGGTATCGAGCAGAAGCGCCGCGAAACTCTGGCGGAGAAGCGAAGCATCCTGGCGAAGTAGAAATTGCAGTCCCTGAACATGTCAGCTCGAACGCACGTCGAAATGGCAGACGAAAACTTGTCGATCAGATCTCCATAGCCCACTGCATCTGAATGGAAACGTTGCGCCAGTTTGATATTAGCCTACAATTGGTTTTCCGGAGCACGTTTGCGTCTTTTCACATTGGTGAGGAGAAAATGAAGAAGCTGATTATCGCCTTCATAATTCTATTTGGTTCGGCATATCCGACGCAGGCTCAGCAACTGCAAAAGCCAGTCTTGGAAATTGCAGACGGACAGGACTGGGATACCTGCTCGTTTGGAGAAGTTGCCAACCTAAATCCGGCAGGCGACAATTTCCTTGCTGTGAGATCCGGCCCCGGCACCAATTATGAGATGATAGATAAGATCCGTACCGGAGAACATGTATGGATCTTCAATAATGAGGGTAGCTGGATGGGCGTTGTATACGGTGACAAGAACATTGATTGTCCGCCGGTCAAACGCACGAGAGAATATCAGGGCCCGGGGAAAAAGGGTTGGGTTTTCGAGAAATACATCAGACAAATTGCCGGATAGGCGAAGTCCGGTCTGATTTACTTCACCGCAGTTTCAGCCCTGTGCCCTTTTTAGAGCATCATCGTTAGGCGTCTGGCTGAAGTTCTCTTCCGCATGTAAAACATCTGAATTCGCCAGCGCCTCGTCGCCAAATCATGGCCCCCTTGCAGCAAGATAACCCTAGTGTCTTGTCGGCCTGCGCATTGCATTTTTCGCACGTCTTGATTCTACGTCCCTTCAATCGCTTCAAGAATGCCGAACAGAATGGACAAGTCGCTTTGTCTCTGCGATTCCGCTTAATGCGCCCAGGCGGCACCGGATCTTCAAAGTTCGTTACCTTTGGCATCATTCCCTCATGACCCAACTGTAACATCTATTCGTCGACCAGAAAATCGCGGCGTTGCTTACAGCAATCAGAATTCCCGGCTGCATCACCTTCCAAATGATCACAAAGCGAAATTTCGCGATCCGCCTGAAACACCCAGATACTAGTTTGAACTCTCCGATTCAGATTCCTGCTCTGGTTCCGAATCCTGTTCAGTTTCTGATTCCGAACCCGAATCCGTGGTGTCCTGTTGCCCTTCGTCGGTAGAACCGGAACTTTCAGAAGCAGATTCAGGTGCGGTCTCCTCGTCGGTATTCTGCGAGGCCTCATCCGTGTTATCTGGTGCTGCAACCGGAGCCGACTGACTCTCTTCTGTTTCCGTCGGATCAGGCGGCGGTGCCAACACGGCTGCGTACTCGGCCACAATCGCATTTGCCGTATCGATATCAACGACACCGGTTACCGGCAGACCATACCAATCCTGAAAATCACGTACTGCAGCATCGGTATCCCGGCCGAATATTCCATCGATCCTGCCGACGTCAAATCCGATTCCATCCAGTGATGTCTGGAGAAGACGAACGCGATCTCCCCTCAGGAAGGGTGATTCCAACCTCAGCTCTACGAATTCATCCGTAGCAGATTCGGGAATGGATATCGGCGGTGTTTCCGGACGCGGCGAATCCTCATCAGATGATACGATCTCATAGACCCTCTCATCCTGGTAATAGGAAGCCCGATAGACTACGCCATTGCACACAAAGATTGTTTC
>JBCCEP010000190.1:0-7707 GCA_039030215.1 Pseudomonadota bacterium | reverse complement strand
GTGGATGCCGATCTTCCGGTCATGATTGCTAGCCTGGTACGCGAATCTGCCGATCACGTACTGGCATATGGCGATGAAGAAGAATCTGTCCGGTCTCCCTTTGCAGCGGTCCTTGAGACAGAGCGCCCGGCAAACCTGGTCCCGAAGCTTGGTAAGGACGATCACTCCTGGGCAGCGCAACAGCTGCCATTGTCGGTTTTCAGCGACAAGGAACAGCATTGCCTGACCGCAGGCATTTATTTTGAGGCACGTGGCGAGCCGGTTCGCGGACAGGCTGCAGTAGCCCAGGTGATTCTCAATCGTGTGAAAAATCCCACCTATCCCAACAGCGTTTGCGGTGTCGTTTATCAAAACAAAAAATGGCGTAATCGTTGCCAGTTTTCCTTCGCCTGCGACCGGGTAAAGGATCGGGTAAGAAACCCGGAGCTTTGGGAAGTTGCCCAATATGTGGCTCGCGAAACGACCGAAGGCCGCATCTGGCTGACCGAGGTTGGTTCATCCACTCATTATCATGCGACATATGTACGCCCAAAATGGGCAAAACGCATGAAGAAGGTCGGCAAGATCGGATTGCACGTCTTCTACCGCACCAAAAGAGGCGGTTGGAGCTGATCGCTTCGTAATCACCGCATAATTTCCCGATTTTTCTACGAATTAGTGCCTGGCAAATGGCCAACCCCTGCGCGCATTGTCGCAGGTTCGAATATTCTCCCTTTTACGCCCTGAAGAAGTCGCGGCTTTGGCCTTGCTCGCTTGACAGCTAATGTCCGCGAAACTATGTTGCGCGCGATCTTCACAGGCATCAATTTTGTTGCCGTGTTGGGCGGTTCAGGAGTATCGCGGTGACCGGTGACAAAAAGGGTCCGGGATCCGGAAAATCAGGCGCAAAGGTGGTAAAGAAGACGGCGACGTCGGAATCCGAATTGGCCAGAAGACTGCGCAAGCTGGATGCTAAACTTGACGGCAAAACAGCGGAGCGTAGAGAGGCTGAAAAAGGCAGACCCGACAATGCCGGTTTTGCCATGGCACTCAGATTGTCGACAGAATTCGTTGCGGCAATCCTTGTAGGTGCCGGCCTTGGTTGGGGCGTAGATCAGTTGCTGGGCATTGCGCCTTGGGGGATGATCATACTGCTTCTGCTTGGTTTCTGTGCCGGAGTTTTAAATGTCCTGCGGTCTGCGGGAAAGATTTCAGATCCTCGCGCCGGCGCGGCCGGAAAAGAGGATGGTCCAGATACGGACTAGGCAGTTAGGTAGAACAAGTCCGGCAATGCCGGCGACAACGGGTAAGGGAATATTGGGTGGCAAACGATCCTATTCAACAGTTCCAGATCAACAAGCTGGTTCCGCTGGATTTCAACGGCGTGGATTTGTCCTTCACAAACTCATCTCTGTTTATGGTCGCTACCGTGGTTGTGACGTCCGGCTTCCTGATCTGGTCGACATCAGGGCGCGGCCTTATTCCTTCCCGCATGCAATCAATTGCCGAAATCTCTTATGAATTCATCGCCTCCATGTTGCGAGATGCAGCAGGTGTTAGCGGTATGAAATTTTTCCCCTTCGTGTTTTCTCTGTTCATGTTCATCTTGGTCGCCAATTTGTTTGGCATGTTCCCCTATTTCTTCACCACGACAAGCCATCTGATCGTCACGGCAGCACTCGCCCTTCTGGTGTTTGGCACAGTACTGGTTGTCGGATTCATGAATAACGGCCTGAATTTTCTCAAGCTGTTTGTGCCTTCGGGCGTACCCGGCATCCTGATGCCGCTCGTGGTTGCAATTGAAGTAATTTCATTCATCGCACGGCCAATTAGCCATTCAGTTCGCCTGTTCGCGAATATGCTGGCAGGCCATATTACCCTGAAAGTCTTTGCGGGATTTATCGTATCGCTCAGTTCGTTTGGCGCTCTGGGCGTTGTCGGTTCTATTCTGCCACTGGTGATGACTGTTGCGATTACAGCCCTTGAATTTCTGGTTGCATTCCTGCAGGCCTACGTATTTGCGATGTTGACCTGCATGTATATCAACGATGCACTCCATCCGACCGAACACTAACAATACGGCGGGTTCTCGCCGAGAAATCAACCAAACAACAAACGATATCTATCAAGGAGAATAACCATGGAAGCAGATGCAGCAAAACTCATTGGTGCTGGACTTGCAGCAATCGGAACCGGTGCCGCAGGCATTGGTGTTGGTAACCTGTTCGGCCAGTTTCTGCAGGGTGCGCTTCGCAACCCATCGGCAGCAGACGCACAGTTCGGACGCTTGATCTTCGGCTTTGCCGTGACTGAAGCCCTGGGCATTTTCGCACTGCTGATCGCACTACTGCTCTTGTTCGCAGTGTAACTGATTGAAGGCTCGCATACCTCGTTATGCGGGTCTGTTCCAATTCGTCGCCGAAAGGTGAAAAATGAGCGTGATGTTCAAGATATCTGGCGTGGCCTTCGCTGCCGAATCGGCAGGGGAAACGGAAGGTGACGCCCATACCGAGACTGCGGGTGCGCATGGGAGCGGGGACGACGCCCATGGTGGGACCTTCCCGCCATTTGATCCAAGCACCTATGCCTCGCAACTGGTATGGCTGGCCATAACCTTTGGTATTTTTTATCTGTTGATGAAGCGTGTCGCACTTCCGCAAATTGCTGGAATTCTTGAGATGCGCCGGGATCGGATCTCGCAGGATCTCGACGAAGCCCAGCGTTTAAGTGACGAATCAGATGCAGCCCATGCTGCCTATGAGCACGAGCTCGCCGAAGCGCGCAAGCGTGCTCATGCCATTGCTCAGGAAGCGCGGGACGATGCCAAGGCGGAAACCGATGCAGAGCGCGACAAGGTTGAAGCCGAGCTGAATGAAAAAATGGCTGCGGCTGAGGCACAGATCACGAAAATCAAGCAGGACGCCTTGTCGGGCATCGACGAGATTGCATCTGATACAGCCGAAGCGATCGTCAAGGAACTGATTGGCGGAAATGTTACGAAAGCCGAATTGGCAAAAGCGGTTTCCGGCAAGTAGGGATTAGGAGCCAAAGATGGAATTGGACGCTACGTTTTGGTCTCTGGTCGGATTGATATTGTTTCTGGCGCTTATTGTTTACCTCAAGGTTCCAGGCCAGGTATCAAAATCGCTCGACGATCGAGCTGACAAGATTCGCGATGAATTGGAGGAAGCCCGCAGGCTTCGCGAGGAAGCACAGGAGTTGCTGGCTGAATATCAACTCAAGCGCAAGCAGGCAGAATCCGAAGCAGAAGAGGTAATTTCGGCGGCACGTCACGAAGCAGAACTTCTGGCCAAGGAGGCGACCGAAAAGACCAAGGAATTCGTTACCCGCAGAACAGCGATGGCGGAACAGAAAATTGCTCAGGCTGAGGCGCAGGCAATTGAGGACGTCAAGGCATCTGCGGTCGATATCGCGGTCTCCGCATCCGAAAAGATTATAGGCGCCAAGCTCACCGGCGCTGCAGCCGAAAAGCTGGTGACCAAATCGATTGCGGAAGTAAAGGCCAAGCTGAATTAAGGGCCGCCTGTATTGACAAGATTCAAGCGCTGTTCCTTTCGGGCAGCGCTTTTTTTGTTGGCTGCCGGACCTTTCAGGCTCGAAATTGGTGCGAAACTGCGCCGGTGGATATGGCAGGGCCCGAATTCCCGGATGGCATCCAGATGTACCTTCGTGCCGTATCCCTTGTTTCCTGCGAAACCATAGCCGGGAAATTCCTCGTCCGCGCGGATCATGATCCGGTCCCTGACCACCTTGGCGACAATCGAGGCGGCAGCGATTGACTGGCTGATGCGATCCCCGCCAATGACCGCATTCGCGCTACCGCGCAATCCTGTCGGAACATCCCTTCCGTCGATCAGTATGGCATCTGCGGTTACCGGCAGAAGCTTCGCGGCCCGTGTCATCGCGACCAGCGTAGCTTGCAGAATATTAACCCGGTCAATGTGCGCAGCACTGACGGCGCTCCAGGCAATCAGTGATGATTGAATAATTTCATCGAACAATTTCTCTCGCGCAGCCGCACTGAGCTTCTTAGAATCGTTCAAGCCATTGGGAGCGTTGTTTTGGTCAAGGATCACGGCAGCGGCAACAACCGGACCGGCCAGCGGCCCCCGACCCGCCTCATCAATGCCTGCTATTCTGTCTGCACCATGTTTTGCAAGCCTGCGCTCAATCGAGAAATCAGGCACAGGCGGATTCATGTCCAGATTTAATAAAAATGGAGAATCGGTGTCGGGCGAAGGGGACATGCGGCGAAAAATCGCCCAATCACCGATTCTCTTCAAGGCCCGTCGGAAATTAATTGGCGGCGGAATTCCCGGCGGGCAAGCCTTTGATAAAAACGTGACCCCTCAAATGAGCATCAATTGCTCCTGCTCACTGTCGGGAACCTGGAACTGGCTGACATCCAGTTGCCTTCGGGACATGTTGAGGCCAAGTCGCTTGGCCGCAATCTCGAACCGTCTGCCAATCTGCCAGGCATAGGGACCGAAGCCACGCATTCTACGCCCCCAGCCGGAATCATAGTCCTTGCCGCCGCGCATCGATCGCAGCACGTTCATCACATTGCGGTAGCGATCCGGCTGATTGCGCAACAGCCAGTCCCGAAATAGCGGCCCCACCTCTTGCGGTAGACGCAGCAGAATATATCCAGCCTCAGTGGCCCCGGACGCACTGGCCGAATCCAGAATACGTTCAATCTCATGGTCTGTTAACGCAGGTATGATCGGGGCAACCATCACCGATACCGGCACCCCGGCATCGGCAAGTTCGCTGATTGCCTTCAATCGCAGGCTGGGCGTTGCAGCACGCGGTTCCATTGCACGGCTGAGCTTTCGGTCAAGCGTGGTCACGGATAGTGCCACCTTTGCCAGTCCTTTCGCAGCCATGCGTGACAAAATATCGATATCACGGACCACCAATGAAGATTTTGTCACAATGCCGACCGGATGATTGGCAGCCTCCAGCACTTCGAGGATTTCGCGCGTTATCCGCCAATCCTTTTCAATCGGCTGATAGGGGTCGGTATTGGTCCCCATCGCAATGGTCTTGGGTTCATAACCGGGTTTCGCAAGCTCACGCGCAAGCAGCCGCGCGGCACCTGGCTTGGCAAACAATTTCGCCTCGAAATCAAGCCCCGCCGACAGTCCCATATAGGCATGGCTGGGTCGCGCATAACAATAAATGCAGCCATGCTCGCAGCCACGATAGGGGTTTATCGAACGGTCGAAGGAGATATCGGGCGATGTGTTCTGCGTAATGATCTTTCGCGGGTTTTCGGTCTGAACTTCCCGTTTGAATGCCGGTAATTCATCGATTGTCTGCCAGCCATCGTCAAACACATGCCTGCTGATTCGCTCATATCGGCCGGATGGATTGATACCTGCGCCACGACCCCGCATCCTTGCCGGGTCAATCCTTGCTGCATAGGCCTCGTCGTTTTTTGTAATGCTGTTATCCTGCAGATATACGCCATGGCTGTGACCAGCTCGATTATCGGCGCCTTGCGGAAAGGGCGCTGGACCTATCCTGCTCTCATTCCGGTTTGTTCTTGCCTGGGACATTGAATGCTTCCTGCGCGTTGCCGTCTGTCGCGGCGATTCGTTGAATGAATATATTCCTACCACAGAATGAGAACAAAACAAGAACTAATGCATGTTTACATCTGCTATGGAGAGTGATTTCCACAGGCAACTCGATTTACGGCTTACTTGCCTATATGCAGTACATTCTCGAAGAAAATATGCGGTGGCTGCTTGGGACGTTAAAGTCCGGCAACGCAACAGAGGATTGTTTGGTGCAGAACCAGATGCGCTGAAGAAAGATGCCTTTATAGATGCTTAGCGCAATCATAGCTGCAGATACCGAGCCAATGTTGCTCGCCCGGACCTTGTCTTCCGTCGTACCGGCCATACCCGAAGGGGTCGTACGGGACGGCTGGATCATTGATAGCGGCGAAGACGAAGATATTGCGAAAATCGCAGATGTAGCAGGCTGTATCCGGGAAACTGGTGAGCCATTGGAATTACTGCCGCAGATCGCCCAGAAATGCGCATCGGACTGGTTGTTGATCCTGGACTCAGGCGTGGTTCTCGAAGAAGGCTGGTGGCGCGATGTCGTCGAATTTATGGAAGTTCTTCCGACGCTTAAAAATCAGGAAATTGTAGCAGCGGGATTTGTCCATGCCAGCCAGCAATATGGTGCCTGGCCCAGAATTGCCGAATTTGCTGTAGCGATCGCTTCCTACATTCCATTTGTTTCAATCCGGCCGCGCGCCGTAATCGCAAGACGCCAGGCGATAATCGGAAACTCGTTTCAGGCTTTCCCGCCTAAAATCAGGGGCAAGTCGATCATCCTTAGGGCGAAAGCAATTGCGCCATCCTGATTCGCATCAGCTTTTGCTGCGTTTCAAGTGTTCATCCAGCCGCGGCATGATCTCCACAAAATTGCAGGGCATGTGCCGGTAATCGAACTGTTGTTCCAGAATGCCGTCCCAGGCGTCCTTGCAGGCACCGGGAGAGCCCGGCAGGCAAAAGATGTAGGTTGCTCCGGCTACGCCGGCCAAGGCGCGTGATTGCAAGGTCGAGGTTCCAATCTTGTCATAGCTTATCCGGTGGAAAACAGCCGAAAATCCGTCCATTCTTTTCTCGAATATGGGTTCCACAGCTTCTGGTGTTACATCCCGCCCGGTGAAGCCGGTACCGCCGGTCGTGATGATCGCATCGATATCCTTGTTTGCTACCCAGCTCTGCACCTTGTTTCGAATTTCAGGAATATCATCTGGCACGATTTCCCGCTCGGCAAGCCGATGTCCGGCGGTCTTGATACGGTCTTCCAATATCTGGCCAGACTTGTCATCCGCCATTGTCCTGGTATCTGAAACGGTAAGCACAGCAATGGAGATCGGGATAAAGCTACGCTCATTGCCGGAATTACTCATCGATATCTGCCTCGCTTTTTACGAACCTGATCCGTTCACGAATGTCCCATGATATCAGCGTGGTTTCGACACACCACCATTCAGGCCGTGCCTTGCTGACACGTGCCGCGGCTTCACGGGCATCATCTTCGCTGCCAAATATTCCAAAACACGTGGTACCCGAACCGCTCATGCGCGAAAACAGGCAGCCAGGACAGTCTTCGATGAACGTCAGAACATCTTTGATCTGCGGCGCTAATTTGATTGCCGGACCTTCTAGATCATTGCGTAATCCCTGCAGCGATTTCATATCTATCGCGCCATCTTCGATATCAATCGCCGGATTGGTCTTGTTTTCAAGCGCCTTGAATACGTCAGGCGTGGAAAGCGGGATTCGTGGATTGACCAGTACTGCCGGATAACTTGCTTCGTTTCTTAGGCTCTTAATGTCAGTTCCGGTTCCGGTCGCCCGCAACAACCGCGATTCCAGACACATCGGCACATCCGCGCCGATCTCTTTGGCGATTTGTCCAAGATCTGTCTTCTTTTCAATGCCATGAAAATAGGCCAGGGCCAGTAGTGTTGCTGCGGCATCGGCTGAACCTCCACCAAGCCCGCTTGCAACGGGAAGATTCTTCTCCAGCTTTAGATGGTATGGACGTTCGGCGGCATTGCCTGTGGCGGCCTGGAATTTGCTGGCCGCTTTGACAACCAGATTGTCGCTGCCCGCGCCAACTATACCGGCAAACGGTCCGGTAACCTCGAGAATGTTCTCGCCTGATTGATCATCC
>JBCCEP010000189.1:0-7741 GCA_039030215.1 Pseudomonadota bacterium | reverse complement strand
TCCGGCAGGAAGCGGGATGACAGATGGGGGTGGCCCATCCGGCGTGATGATTGCCGCACCAAGTTCGGGAAGCGGAAAGACGATCATCACACTTGGACTTTTGCGTGCGCTAAGCCGACGCGGGTGTGACATTGCGGGCGCGAAGGCCGGTCCGGACTATATCGATCCGGCATTCCACGAAAATGCCTGCGGCAAATCCTCTGTCAATCTTGATCCCTGGGCTATGAGCGCTTCGCGGTTGAATTCGCTTGCCGCGCGTCAACAGAGCGCATTTCTGCTTGTGGAAGCGATGATGGGCCTTTTCGACGGTGCAGCGGATGGTACTGGTAGTGCTGCCGATCTGGCGGAGACGTTAGGATTGCCGGTCGTTCTGGTGGTTGACGCTGCCCGGCAATCACATTCGATAGCCGCGCTCATTCGGGGATTCAGGGATCACCGCGAAAATATTGAAATCGCTGGCGTAATCCTAAATCGCGTCGGGAGTGCCCGGCATGGTTCTATGTTGCGATCCGCATTGGAATCCATCTCCATGCCTGTTCTTGGGACGATGCCGAGACTGGAAGAACTCAACCTGCCCGGGCGTCATCTTGGATTGGTTCAGGCGGGCGAACAGAGTGATTTGGAAAGTTTCGTCGAACAAGCCGGCGATATCGTCGACGAACATGTAGCGATAGATATGTTGCTGGAGCACTTCCGTCCAATAATTCCAACGAGAGACAGTGAAACCCAACTGCCTGCTCTTGGGAATCGAATCGCGATCGCCAGGGATGCGGCGTTTTCGTTTATCTACCCTCATGTCATTGGGGACTGGGCAGATGCCGGTGCGCAGATTTCCTTTTTCTCTCCGATGAATGATGAAGCTCCGGATGCATCCGCCGACGCGATTTTTCTGCCAGGTGGTTATCCGGAACTGCATTGTGAAAAGATAGCGGCGGCGCAAAGTTTCAAACAGGGGATCAGGGAGGCAGCTACCCGAGGTGTAACAGTCTATGGCGAGTGCGGTGGCTATATGGTGCTTGGCGAAGGCATTAAAGATGCGGCAGGAAACCGGCATCAGATGTGTGGCTTGCTGCAGCTGGAGACCAGTTTTGCGAAGCGGAAACTACATCTTGGATATCGAAAGCTGACTGCCGAAACGGATTTCACGATGGGCGGAATGTTTACCGGTCATGAATTTCACTACACTACTGCCTTGCGGGAGGAGGGGGTGCCGCTTTTTTCGGTAACCGATGCACTTGATAGTAAACCATGGAATTGCGGGCTTCGTTCCGGGAACGTAATGGGTTCCTATATGCACATTATTGATCGGGTAGCCTCGTGAGGGATCAGTTGATGCATGGTGGGCGGCTAGTTTCTGCGGTTCGCAAATATGGCGGGGAAGTTGCCGACTGGCTGGATTTATCCACCGGCATCAATCCGGTGGGATGGCCGGTTCCTACACTCGAAGAAAGTATATGGTGCCGTCTGCCCGAACAAGAATCCCTTCAGGCATTGGAGGCGGCTGCGCGCCGTTGCTATTGCGTCGGGTCTGATCTGGGGATTGTCGCAGCTGCAGGGACCCAGGCGCTGATCGAATTGCTGCCACGTATATTGTCTGGTGGGAAGGCGGCCATACTCTCTTCACCAAATGGCACCTATGGCGAGCATGCGTATTGTCTGGAAAAGGCCGGAAAACACGTAACCAAAGTTTCGGAAATTTCTGCAATTTCGGATGATTGCGACTTGGTCGCGCTGGTGCATCCAAACAATCCGGATGGCAAGATCTGGAATCGACAGGATGTATTGAAGCTTGCAAGCCAACTTGCGAAGAACAACGGGCATGTCATTGTAGACGAAGCCTTTTGCGATTTTTGTCCGCAGGAGAGTTTTATTGGTGATGCTCCATCGAACATGATCATCTACCGATCCTTTGGAAAGTTTTTCGGATTGGCAGGGCTGCGCCTGGGATTTGCTATCTGCAGTCCAAAGATTGCGATGGAGATCAGCGCGCATCTTGGTCCGTGGCCGTTGTCGGGACCAGCGATCGAGATTGGCCGGCAGGCGCTTGGCGATGGTGGATGGATTGAGCGAACCAGAACCTGGATTGACGGACAATCCGACAATCTGATCGATGTGCTGGAAGGTGCCGGATTGCAGATTGTGGGCGCGAATGGCTTGTTCGTCCTGGTTGACGATCAGGAGGCGCCCGGCATTGCAGAAACGCTTGCAAATCAACATATTCTGGTGAGAAGTTTTAGCGATCGTCCCAGTCTGCTCCGGTTTGGATTGCCGGCTGATGAGACAGCCCTGGCACGCCTTGAGACCGCGCTTTACAAGCCCCGTCAGCGGCGGGTGAGTTGATCTGAAGACAAATGGAAATCCAACTGACGATATTGCTCGCGGCACTGGTTCTTGACTGGTATGTCGGCGAGCCAAAAATATTCTGGCACAAGATATCGCATCCTGTTGCCTGGTTTGGCCGCGTAATTGAATTTCTCGACCAGCGGATGAACAACCCGTCCGATGCCAGCGAAACGCAGTACCGCAATGGCGCTGTCGCATGGCTCCTGATGGTGTTGACAGCATTGGTTGCCGGATTGATCGCCCAATGGCTGATCGGTTTTCTGTGGTGGGCTGTTGGCTGGCTGGTTGAGGTCTTCATCGTCTCGATATTCCTGGCGCAGAAGAGCCTCAAGGATCATGTGTCTGCCGTCGCGGACGCATTGCGCAGTGAAGGTGTAGAAGGTGGCAGGCGCGAGATTGCAAAAATTGTAGGGCGGGATCCTGCGGAACTGGATGCTTCGGCGATTTGCAGGGCGGCGATCGAGAGCCTTGCCGAAAATTTTTCCGATGGCGTTGTAGCACCAGCGTTCTGGTATGCCATTTTCGGCCTGCCTGGCCTGTTCGTCTACAAGATGATCAATACGGCAGATTCAATGATTGCGCATCGTAACGAAAAATACCTGCATTTCGGCCGGGTTGCGGCGCAGGCCGATGATCTTGCAAACTGGATCCCGGCGCGACTTTCCGCGAAGATGATTATCCTTGGTGCCTGGCTTGCATCTGGCATTAACTCGGCTCGCGAGGCGCTCGACAGATCGATGTCTGATGCCGGATTGCATTCTTCGCCGAATGCGGGGTGGCCGGAGGCTGCCATGGCGGGTGCCATTGGAGTTTCCTTAGGTGGAAAGCGTCGTTACGGAAACGAAACGGTTATCCTGCCTTATCTAAACGCTTCCGGGAAGATGTCCCTGGACACTCGGGATATCGGTAATGCACTTAGGATCTTTACCTATGCGAGTTACCTTACCTGGGCATCGGTTGTGATCATTCTTGTTGTTTTTCAGGTCGCAGGATAATCGGCTCGGCATAGGAAGGGGCCTGCGCAAAGGCCTGCTGGAAGGTGACGCCAGTCCATGCCATCTGGAGTGCCCGGATCGGACCGGCATGACAAACGATCGCGGTGTCGTCAGTAACATCTTCCATGGCTTCCACGACGCGAAGCTGGACCTGGCGAAAGCTCTCACCACCAGGACAGGGGAGATTGAACGGATCGCGCAGCCAGGGTTCGCTGTGCTCGCGGGGGATATCCTTCCACAACATGCCTTCCCAATCGCCCATATGCATCTCTAGAAGACGCTCATCGAATTGCGGTTCCAGACCATCCCTCTCCGCCAATGACAAAGCAAGTTTTCGGCAACGCAATGCCGGGCTGGCCAGAATTTTCACAACTCTCGGGGTGGACTCGACAGCACGGGCTATCTGGTCATGGCCATCGGCGTGAATGTCGAGATCGAGCCTTCCATAACAGGTGCCGTCTTTTACATCCGGTCTTGGGTGTCTGAGAAAGATCATGCTGCTTGCGATCAATAGAAAGAGATTACGATCAGAATAACAATCTCTGCGATCTGTTCCATTGCTCCAAGCACATCTCCTGTATAGCCGTCGATACGGCGTCTGGCATAGATCAGCACCAAGCCTGCTGCGCCGAGGCCAAGAAGCGTTGCCATAATTCCACTCCATCCACCAAAGATAGCAGCGATACCGATCGTTACTGCCAGAACCAAAACCCAGCGACCCAAATCGATGCCCTGTTCCACAGTTGAAGCTGCTCCGGAACTTCGAGCGTAGGACGAGAATGCCAAGGCAGTCGTGATGGCGCCACGGGCGCCCATATGCGCCACCAGAAGTGCTACCGCGCCGATCGAAGGACCAAGACTTGCCAAAGCTGCCCAGCGCAAGCCGATCGAAAAAATCAGGCTGGCAGCGCCATAAGTTCCGATCCGGCTGTCGCGCATGATTTCCAGTATCTTGTCCGGATCACGTGCAGCTCCAAAACCGTCAGAGCAATCTGACAGGCCATCTTCATGAAGTGCCCCGGTTATCAAGAGGCCGGCAGCGATTGCCAGACCGGCCGCGACGGCGGCGGGTAATGGGCCAGAAAGCGCCGAGTATATTAGTGCAGGTATGATACCAATAAGCAGACCTGCGACCGGGAACCAAAGAGCGCTTTGGTCCAGACGATCTGGCTTCAGATCCGGATCAAAAACACTTGACGGCAATGGAAATCGCGAGAAAAAGCCAAGCGCAATGGCCAGTCTGCCAATTTCTCGACGAAACTCCGATTGCATTGTTTCAGCCATCCTTGTTTGAAACGCCTGCGCTCTCAAACGTTGCCATTTCATTCAACATGGCACAAGCGTTTCTAAGAAGCGGGAAAGCCAGCAGCGCGCCCGTTCCCTCTCCCAAACGAAGATCGAGATCGATTAGCGGATCGGCTCCCAGGGCTTCCAGCATCAGCCGGTGACCCGGTTCCTTGGAACGGTGTGCGAAGACGCAATATTCGGCTGCTTCCGGCCGGCTGCGTATGGCGCAGATTGCGGCTGCCGTAGCAATAAACCCGTCGACCAGCACGATCGCGCGCCTGGATGCTGCGCCAATCAGGGCGCCGGCCATCATTGTGATCTCAAGTCCGCCAAACGCACACAAAGCAGAAATTGGGTCGAGCGGCGCGGGCTTACGTTTTGCGATGGCTTCCAGCACGTCGATCTTGTGACGCAGGCCATCATCATCGAGCCCGGCGCCGCGACCGGTTAGTTCGGCGACGGGTAGACCTTCAATCGCATGCGCCAAAAGCGTGGCCGAGGATGTGTTGCCGATGCCCATCTCTCCCAGGGCAATTGTCTTTATTCCGTCATAGACCCGTCTGATGGCGAGATCTGCTCCAAATTCGAGTGCCTTTTCGACTTCCTCCAGGGTAAGAGCATCTTCAATCATTGCATTGCGTGTGCCCTTGCGAATACCTGCCTTGACCAGATTATCTGCGTCCGGAACCTGGCCGAGTATACCGGCATCAACCACCGTAATCCCAACGCCGTTGGTGCGAGCGAAGACATTTGCCGCAGCACCACCTGCCAGGAAATTCATTACCATCTGGGTTGTGACTTCGCTGGGCCAGGCGGATACGCCTTCCTCGACCATTCCGTGATCGGCGGCAAAAATGATGAGATGCGCGGGATCAGCAGAAGGCGCATTCATTTCCTGTGCGGCTGCAATCTGGGTGGCCAAAGCCTCTATGCGGCCCAGCGAACCCGGTGGCTTGGTTTTGAGATCTATTCTTTGGTTGATCCGTTGAATAAATGCCGGATCGTGGGGTTCAATGGAAATATGTTCAAGCAAGGGCGTGGCTTTCCTGTGTTTCGGTTGTAAGAATGTCGCTACCAGTCCAGAGCGCGGAAAGCCAGACGCAATTCCCAAGGTTTGTTTCGGAAATCAGAGATGTTCATCGCGAGATTAGCGCCGATCATATTCGTGCTGTTGTGGGCGACTGGCTTCATCGGCGCCAAGCTGGGACTTCCCTATGCGGAGCCCTTCACGTTTCTTTCGGTCAGAATGCTCATAACGCTGGCGATCCTGGTTCCGATATTGATGTTTGTTGGTGTCCTGTGGCCTGGATGGAAACCTGCGTCGCATTCGATGATCACGGGCATACTTGTGCACGGCGTCTATCTGGGCGGCGTGTTTTTTGCCATTTCGCGGGGTATGCCGGCGGGGGTTTCCGCCTTGGTGGTTGCTTTGCAGCCGCTTCTGACGGCTGTTGTTGCGCGTTTCATGTTGGGAGAGCAGTTGCGGGTAATCCAGATTGCCGGATTGTTTGCCGGTCTGGTCGGTGTGGTGCTTGTGTTGTCTCCCAATCTTGCAGGCGGAATTGCAGTCGAAGGTGTAAATGCCATCACACTGGTTGCTGTTACCTTGTCGGTATTTGGCATCAGTATCGGTACCGTCTACCAGAAACGTTATGCGTCCGGTATCGACGTCAGGGCAACCACGGCATGGCAATATGCAGGTGCGCTAATTCCGTTGGGCCTGATGGCGTTTCTGTTTGAGACCCGCGAGATTGAATGGACGGGGCAGTTTGTTTTTGCCATGGCCTGGCTGGTGCTTGTCCTGTCAATTGGCGCGGTCGGTTTGTTGATGTTCCTGATTCGTAACCGGTCTGCTGCGTCGACCGCTTCGCTGTTTTATCTGGTTCCGGGGGTAACGGCAGTAATTGCCCATTATCTGTTTGGCGAGGATTTGCAACCCATCCAATTAGTGGGCATGGCAGTGGTCATGGCTGCCGTCGGGCTTGCAACAAGCAAACCCGAACGACAAGCCGGTTAAAGTATACTGGCTGTAAGGAGGTAATGCCTAGGAAGGGCTTGTTTCTCAGCTTCTGCGGACTTCTGCCAGCAATTGCAGATTTCCATCGACTTCCACCAACGACGGATCCAATTTCTGCGCCTTGTTGAACAGGCTTTCCGCCTTCTTGTAGTCACCACGCAGGAGATAGGAATAGCCGAGATTATTGTCGACGCGGGCGCGCATGTCCGGGCTGATCACCTTTTTCAACTGCTCATAGGCGCGGTCGGCCAGGTCGAATCGTCCCAACTGATCATAGGATGCCGCCAACCCCGCCCAGGCCGAGACGCTGTCGGGCCGCAATTCCACGGCCTTACGAAAATACAATTCGGAATAGCCGAAATTGTCGTTGTAGAAATTTTCCTGCGCCAGTTCGAGATAACGGCGTGACTTGTCGCCGTCCAGGCTGGCGCTGTCGGAAGCGGGAATGGCCGGCCAGGCCGCGCCGATGAAATTGCCATGGCTGTCGACGCCGAGATTCGCCAGACTGGCTGAATTCGTTTGAATGGCATCGGTGCCGTGTGTTGAAACTTCAGAAGTTGTGCTGCAACCCGCCAAAGCGAGGCTACCAGCAAGTAAAATGGTAGTGAAACGCAACTTTAATCCCGCCCAATCCCTGTTCATTTTTGACCCCAATTCTTGTTTTTATTATTGGGCAGAAATCTAGCCCAAATAGTTTAAGATTCGTTGATAGGTAATGCTAGAATTTTACCGGTTAGGAAATTGACTGTTAATCCGAATGCCTAACGCAGTGTTTACGAAATTGACCCGTAAAGTCCCAGCTCATTGGTTCATCATCCGGACTGCGGTCGGCAGTACCGCTACGCCGATAACAACCGGTAGTATGAAGGCTGTAACGGGAATCGAAAGCTTGGCGGGCAGGGCGTAGGCCTTTTCCTCAGCCGCCATCATCCGCTTGTGACGCATCTCGTCTGAATAAACCCGCAATGCATCTGAGATCGAGGTGCCCAACTCCTTGGATTGCTGGATCATGGTTGCGAATCCCTGAACCTCCTCGAGGCCGAGCCGTTCACCGAAAGCACGCAAGGCCTGGTCCAATGGCCGGCCGGCCCGTATCTCG
>JBCCEP010000188.1:0-7837 GCA_039030215.1 Pseudomonadota bacterium | reverse complement strand
TTTTGAATGCTAAATCAATTCCCGGAAGGAAAGTCGATGGGTTATTAGCAATTTGTTCCAACATTTTAAGTCCCCAAGTAAATATATGGATAGGAATTTGATCCTATCTTGCATCTTTTATTGTAGTGAGGACAAGGAATCTATTTGCTGAAAAGTATGGAACCTAGAAAATTCCATATTTTTTGTTACTTACGCCACGAATTTTGTGAAACAAAGAAAAAGGATATCCCCTCCCTTTTCAAATCGCGAGAATATTGATGCTGTTAGTCAAACTCTATTAGATAAACCAAATAAAAAACCGGCCTTGCAGGCCGGTTCTTAGTTTCTGACATTAGAAGTCTACGCTTTACTTGCGTTTAGATCCGCGCTTGCGACCAAGCCCCATTTCACGGGCAAGTTTTGAGCGCGCCTCTGCGTAGCTGGGTGCAACCATTGGATAATCAGGAGCCAATCCCCATTTTTCCCGGTACTCTTCCGGTGAAAGATCGTAGTGCGTCCTCAGATGGCGCTTAAGCGATTTGAAGCTCTTTCCATCTTCCAAACAAATAATGTAGTCCTGAAACACTGACTTCTTGGGATTTACAGCTGGTTTCTGCTTTTCTGCCGGTGCGCCCGCACCACCGGCCTGGACTTTATTCAAAGCTGTATGAACTTCACCAATCAGATTGGGTAAATCAACGGTAGAAACCGGGTTGTTACTCACATATGCAGAGACTATTTCTGCCGTCATTTCTACGAGAATTGCAGTATCTTGGCTGCTATCTGTCGAAGTGTTTTCCATAATTTTTCTCATTTCAGATATTTTCGCAGCGTCACTTGCTGCTTGGGCCTAGTAAACTGAATTTTACCAATAGTCATCTACTGGAAACAGTTTCTAATCCAGTGATTTCAACAATTTTACCGACTTGTCAACAATAAAAACGAAATTAAGCAGTAGTTTAGTTCACAATTACATAAATTTAATTATATGTACAATACATATAGTTTGTTATTTTTGGTTATTTTTTAATTCGTAAACTACTAATACGTGTTATTATAAAAAATATCATCTTAAAGTATCGCCTAACCAAGCTGTAATTGCCTGTTCCAGTTCCAGATGGAAGTAGCGATTGCTTTTTAAAGTCTGATCCATCCTTTCGCGATTCTACTGGAAACCGCCAAACCCACTCTCTTTAAAGCGATAATTTGTGTTGCCAGCCGTGCTTCGCACGAGCGGAATAGGTACGCGTGGACAAGTCATAATTCGATTGCGGCGACAGCTTGCACATGAAACGACGACCCGGTAATGATTTTGAGAACGGAAGATGGAGAGGATATTTGCGGACAATTTTCACAACGCTAACATTGTTCGCACTTTGGCTTTTGATGTCAGGCGTATACAAGCCGCTTGTGATCGCCTTGGGATTAGCCTCGGCAATTCTCGCAGTTTACGTCGAGAAGCGGATGAACTTCATCGACAATAATCCCCTAAACCTAGACGTCAGCCTGTATAGGATGTTCAGATACTTTGCCTGGCTGCATGTAGAGATCGCAAAGTCCAACTGGGCCGTGACAAAGTTGATTCTGTCACCAAATATCAAATTGCGGCAGAACCTTTTTGAGGTTCCCTTTACTCAGAAATCTGAGTTTTGCGAAGCGATGTTCGCCAATTCAATCACGCTTACTCCAGGAACCATCACTGTAGAAGTCGAACCGGATCATTTCCTGGTGCATGCACTTGCCTATACCGATGAGCACGACGAAGCGCTGGCCGATATGGATCGACGCGTTACCGAAATAGAAAGTGGAGCTGCCCAATAATGTTTGTGTTTGCAGCTTTTGCACTGTTTGTCGCCATGGCGTGCCTTCTGGTCCGGCTTTACATAGGGCCGACCTTGTATGATCGGGTATTGGCCTCGAACGCTTTTGGAACCCAGACAGTCCTGTTTATCGGCGTGTTGGGATATTTGACAGGGCGCCCCGATTTCCTCGATATTGCGCTGCTTTACGCATTGATCAATTTTGTCGGAACGATCGCGGTATTGAAGTTCTTTCGATATCGATCTTTGGGTGATTCTGATGATCGTGCTGCCCGTACTGGAGCTGGCGAATAATGATTGCCCTGCTCATCGAGATTTGTAGTTGGATATTGATCGTTTCAGGCGGCGCCTTTGCCATCATTGGCGCAATTGGTCAGTTGAGATTTCCGGATTTCTGGGCACGCCTTCACGCAGCGTCGGTTTCTGATTCGGCCGGCATGATCCTGCTCATTGCTGGAATGATCTTGCAGTCAGGGATTTCACTGATAAGCGTTAAATTGTTCGTCATAGGTGCATTTTTGTACATCACTGGCGCAACCTCCACCCATGCAGTCGCAAGTGCGGCTTTGGTATCGGGATTGAAGCCGCCTGCACTCAAGAAAACACAGCCGGTCCGCAAGACCCGGTCCAGAAAAAGGCAGGCCAAGGCATGATCGTAACCATTATCGATCTTGTACTGTTTTGCATGCTTGTCATGACCGCGCTGGTCATTGTCCAGACCCGGCATCTCTTTGCAGTTGTCATGCTATCCGGCGTTTTCAGCCTGCTGACCGCGCTATTGTTCGTGACGCTAGATGCCGTCGATGTGGCGTTTACCGAAGCAGCCGTCGGTGCGGGCATATCCACCGTGTTGATGCTGGGGACGATAGCGCTAACCGCACGTCGCGAAAACAAGCCAACGCGTTCTGGCATATTGCCGTTCTTCGTGGTTTTGGTTACTGGCGCTGCGCTGATTTACGGAACGCTGGATATGCCTAATTTCGGTGATCCCAACGCACCAGCGCAAATCCATGTTGCTCCGGAATATCTTACTAACAGTATTCATGAAATCGATATTCCAAATGTGGTGACCGCGATTCTGGCCAGCTACCGCGGATATGATACGCTGGGCGAGGTTGCGGTCGTATTCACTGCGGGAATTGGCGTTCTTCTATTGATTAGCGGGCTCGGCAAGGGCCGCGAAAATATGAAGGACGACTAATGGAACATCATCTTATCCTTCGGGTAGTAACCAAGCTTCTGGCCTCCACCATCATTTTATTTGCGCTTTATGTGCAATTTCATGGTGACTACTCCCCCGGCGGCGGGTTCCAGGCCGGCGTCATAATGGCCGCTGCGTTCATTTTGTATGGCCTGATTTTTGGTTTGGCGACAGTGCAACGGGTGCTCCCGCCGAAATTCGTCCATCGTCTTCTTGCTTTTGGTCTCTTGATCTACTTGGTGACAGGGATATTGAGCCTGTTATTGGGCTTCAATTACCTCGATTACAATGCGTTCGATCCTCAACATCCCAGCCACGGCCAGCATTTAGGCATTCTGGCAGTGGAATTTGGAGTCGGTGTCACCGTCACGGGTGTGATGGTGGCGATTTATTATGCCTTCGCCGGACGATCCCCGCCTGTCGATGATGAAGACTGGTAGGAGCAATCTAGATGGCAGCTACCAGCGAAACCGCTCACGCCCTACCTTCCTCGATATTCGATTGGGACTTTATCTTTGGCCATGCCAATTACTGGCTGTTCATCGTGTTGATGATGACCGGGCTTTATATTGTCGTGGCGCGCGGCAATCTGGTGAAAAAGATTGTGGGCCTGAACATCTTTCAGGTCGCGGTTTTCATGCTCTACATCTCGATCGGAAAAGTCACGGGAGGTACTGCCCCGATATTTCCGCTGGACATGCAAGTGGATCCGGACGTTGCCTACTCAAACCCGCTGCCGCATGTTCTGATACTGACAGCGATTGTTGTTGGCGTTGCAACAACCTCGCTTGGTCTCGCATTGATTGTTCGAATTCGTGAGGAATTCGATACAATCGAGGAAGACGAGCTTCTGGTCATTGAGCGCAAGATGACTGCGGCGGATAACCGGGAACACGGCCCGGCAATGGGTGGGCGAGCGTAATGGCCACTGCCGAAGTCGTTGTTGCGAGCAAGACGCTTGCAGATCACTTGCCCGTATTGCAAGTGGTTGTCCCGCTCGTAACTTCACCACTGATCGTCCTGATTGGTGTTCGCGCGCTGGCCTGGCCGCTTGCATTCATCGCGAGCATTATCGCCTTTGTTATTTCGTGCCTGCTACTGCATCAGGTCATTGATGGTGGCTTCATATCCTACGCAATCGGTGGCTGGGCGCCGCCGCTGGGTATTGAATATCGGGTCGATGCCACCAACGCATTGTTGCTTTTCCTGATTTCGGGCATCAGCGTCATCGGACTTCCCTATGCACTGACGTCGATCCGCTTCGAGATTGGCGCAAAAAACGAAACCCTTTTTTATGCCTGTTACCTGCTTTGTTTCACCGGACTTTTGGGCGTGGTGATAACGGGTGATGCGTTCAACATTTTCGTGTTCCTGGAGATTTCGTCGCTATCGACCTATGTGCTTGTCGCGCAAGGTGCCGTACGCGACAAGCGGGCGCTGACAGCGGCCTATGACTATCTGATCATGGGCACGATTGGCGCCACCTTCTTTGTTATCGGGATTGGCATGCTTTACATGTCGACCGGTACACTAAACCTGGCCGACATTGCAGACCGGATCGCCGATCAAGGTTCGAACCGCACCATTCGGGCTGCGTTTGCGTTCATCGTCGTTGGCATGGGGCTCAAGGTTGCCTTGGTGCCGCTGCATCTGTGGCTACCCAATGCTTATACATTTGCCCCTTCAGCCGTAACGGTGTTTCTGGCTGCCACCTCTACCAAGGCCGCTGTTTACGTACTGCTGCGGTTCATGTTCTCGGTCTATCACCCGTCCTTCATTTTCGAAGTAAACACCCTCTACTTCATATTCATTCCGTTTGCATTACTGGCCATGTTTGCCGCCAGCTTCGTTGCGATATTCCAGTCTGATTTCAAACGAATGCTGGCCTATTCCTCGATCGCGCAGATCGGCTACATGCTGATGGGTATAGCGATGCTAAATGCTGCGGGCCTCACATCAACCATTGTTCACATGTTCAATCACGGTATTACGAAAGCTCTCCTGTTCATGGGTGTAGGCGCTTTCGTACTGAAAGTCGGCAGTTCTTTTTACGATTCAATCCATGGGCTTGGCAGACGCATGCCGATTACTGGCGCCTGTATCATCATCGGCGGTCTCAGCTTGATCGGAGTGCCCGGCACGGCAGGCTTCATCTCGAAGTGGATGCTCATGCAGGCGGCATTTGAAAACGGCTTCTGGTGGATAGCGGTTCTGGTGGTGCTGTCCTCCTTGCTGGCAGCAGCCTATGTCTGGCGGGCACTGGATGTAATTTATCTTGAGGAACCGCTGGATAACTCGGTCACCCGCGATCCACCGCTAACGATGCTAATTCCGATGATAATTCTGGCTGTGGCCTGTGTTTGGTTCGGGATCAATACCAGCATCTCGATCGGCGCTGCAAGTACTGCTGCCGAGAGCCTGCTGAACGGCTCGTTTGGCATGATGCCTGCAGAAATACCCGCAGAAGTGCCGACAGAAATACCTGGACCGGCGATAGAAGCTGCGCCAGAGCCAGAAACTGCGCCAATCCCTGCTCCAAGTGAATCGCAATAGGAGCGGATATGGAAACCAGTACAGCAATCTTCCTGTCCATCTTGTTTCCGATATTGGCGACTCTCGGCAATGGAATTCTGCGCGACCAGCCAAATCCACGGGATGGGTTTACATTCGTCTGTGCCGTGCTGACTTTTATTTCCGTACTGGTGATCCTGAGCAATGTCGGCAGTGGCACTACCGCGCCAATCTCGCTGTTTGAGGTATTCCCCGGTGTCGATATTGCCTTCAACGTCGAACCGCTTGGTCTTCTGTTTGCCATTGTCGCATCAGGTCTCTGGATTCTGACCCATATTTATGGGGTAGGATATATGCGCGGCAATGAAGAGAAACACCATGCGCGGTTTTTTGCGTGTTTCGGTGTGGCAATTTCCTCGGCCATGGGGATCGCGTTTGCATCAAACATGTTCACGCTGTTCCTGTTCTACGAAATCCTGACGATTTCCACCTATCCGCTTGTTGCCCATAAGGGCACGCCAGAGGCAATCAAGGGCGCGAGAACCTATCTGACAATCCTGCTTGGTACCTCCATTGCATTGCAGCTAACAGCGATCGTCTGGACCTTTACGCTGGCAGGCACTCTGGACTTCAAGCTTGGCGGACTACTACAGGGCAATGTGACCGGCTATATGGTCCCCATACTCCTGGGGCTATATGCATTTGGTATTGGCAAGGCAGCATTGATGCCGTTCCACCGGTGGCTACCCGCAGCCATGGTCGCGCCAACACCAGTCTCCGCCCTCCTACATGCAGTCGCGGTTGTTAAGGCCGGTGTCTTCACCATGCTCAAGGTCGGCGTCTACATCTTCGGTCTTGAGTTCCTTGCAGAAACAGGCGCTTCCGAATGGTTGATGTGGCTGGCAGCCTATACGATTCTGGCCGCGTCAGTGATCGCATTGACCAAGGATAATCTCAAAGCAAGGCTGGCCTATTCCACAGTCTCCCAACTTTCTTATGTGACGCTGGGCATGGCGCTTGCTACACAGATGGGCGCCATTGGTGGCGGCATGCAGATCGCCATGCATGCAATGGGCAAGATCACATTGTTCATGTGTGCAGGATCGATTTATGTGGCCTGCCACAAGACCGAGATCAGTCAGATGACCGGGCTTGGGCGGATCATGCCGATTACGTTCATATCGTTCTTGATCGGTGCACTATCGATCATCGGCCTGCCACCGCTGGGCGGCAGCTGGTCGAAGTGGTTGTTGATGATTGCTTCAGTCGACACCGGACATCAGATCATGATCCTGGTACTGATGATCAGTTCACTGCTCAACGTTGCGTATTTATTGCCGTTGGTTGCTCGTGGCTTTTTCCTTGGATCAAGCCAGGAAAAACCGATCGCCGAAGCCCCGCTCCTGTGCTGGCTGCCTCCTGCGATTACAGCATTTGGCTGCCTCGTCCTGTTTTTCTTTGCAGGTGAAATCGAGGCTTTCCTTTTCCCGATTACGGCAGCAAACTAGGAGGGCGTCATGGCTAAGAAACCAAAAAAAGACGATCCTGAAAAGTTCCCTCGCCTGGGACAGTTGTTCCTGTGGGCCGATAACCCGGAATCGGTGAATAGGCTGGTTTACGGGCTCTATACGGTTTGCGCATTGCTGTTTCTGGCCGATTTCTTCTATGAAAAGCATGTTTACCTGCGGGAGGAGGAATTTCCCGGTTTCTACGCGCTTTACGGGTTCATCATGTGCTCGCTTCTCGTGATTGTCGCCAAGGGCATGCGGATAGTTCTGAAGCGCGACGAGAACTATTACGCTCCCAAAGACGTCGAGTCCGAAGACTACCCCGAAGACCAGTTGGACAAGGCGGAAAACGATGGCTGAGTTGTTCCCCGTTTCCTTCCTCTTTTTTGCCGCAGCGCTTGCGCTGCCGTTATTGCCGATGATGGTCCGCAGTTTCCTGTTACTCGGCGTGCCGGTCTTCTCGGGGCTGATCGTTTGGTCTCTACCAGAGGGGATGCTGTGGCAGGTAAGTTTCTTCGGTTTCGAACTGGAGTTGATGCGGGTAGACCCGCTCAGCCGGATATTCGCACTGATCTTCTCTCTCGCGGCGTTCCTGGGAAATCTCTACGCGTGGCATGTTCGAGATACTGTCCAACAAGTTGCCGCACTACTCTATGTCGGCTCCGCAATAGGTGCCGTCCTAGCCGGCGATCTCCTGACCCTGTTTTTCTACTGGGAAGGTACTGCCATTGCGTCCGTTTTCCTGATTTGGGCGCGCGGAACGGAAGGGGCATACTGGACCGGCATGCGGTATCTGATCATCCAGATCGGCTCCGGCG
>JBCCEP010000187.1:0-7866 GCA_039030215.1 Pseudomonadota bacterium | reverse complement strand
TCCTTTCTTGATACTGGAACAATCGTCAATTTTGTTTCGAAACCCATTGAAGGAGGTTACGACCATGAGAATTCTGATCTCGATCCTTGCGCTCACATTCACATTTGCGACTAGCGCATTTGCAGCTACATTTGGCCCACTTGTGGATGCACAAAGCCTTTCAAACTCCCGTGCCGAAACAAAACCTGTTTTGCTCGATATCAGGGGCGATGCTTACGATGAAGGGCACATTGAAGGCGCCGTATCTGCACCTTACGCGCTGTTTCGCGGTCCTAAGGAAAACCCAGGTCAATTGTTTGATGTCGAGGCATTGGAAGCCAATCTGGAAAAAATCGGACTTACCCAGGATCAGCCGATCGTGATTGTCTCTGCTGGTTCCAACAGCACGGATTTCGGAGCAGCAGCACGCGTTTACTGGACTTTGAAATCAACGGGATTTAGCGATCTTTCGATACTTAACGGAGGCCAGGCTTCCTGGGTTTCTGCAGGCCTGCCGGTCAGCTCGGAAAAGACAACGCTTGCACCAACCGAGCTGGAGCTGGTGTTCAATGAAGCATGGCATGCTGACACGGATGATGTTTCCAAAGTGGTCAGCGGTGAAACATCCGCAACGCTTGTAGACGCGCGGCTAAAACCATTCTTTACCGGCGACAAGGCACACCCGGCAGCAAAGCAACCAGGCACACTGCCGGGCGCCGTAAATCATGCATTCACGACATTCTTTAATGATGACAGCCCTGCAATCTCAAATATCACGGATGTCAGCGCACTGAAAACATCACTGGGTGTCGAAGACGGTGAGGATGTCGTTTCATTTTGTAATACCGGCCACTGGGCAGCAACGCATTGGTTTGCGCTCTCGGAAATTGCAGGTATTGAAAACGCCAAACTGTATCCTGGCTCAATGGTGGAATATTCCAACGCTGACCTTCCGATGGAAAATTCACCAGGACTGTTGAAAAATCTGCTGAACCAAATCACAAAGTAACGATGGAATCTGTCAGAGAATTTAAGGGGGATGATGTCCCCCTTTTTCTGATGCGCCGGGCAGTGCTGATAGTCGGGGCACTCGCTTTCGTTTTTGCTGTCACAATCTTCGTTGGCGTTCGTTTTGGCCTTTTGCTGGCCGTAGGACTTGGTTTTGGCATAGCGCTGGAAGGCTTGCGTTTTGGATTTGCCGGCCCGTGGCGCGCAATGATATTGCGCCGCGACCCCGCCGGGATTTGGGCGCAGCTTCTCTCCATTGGTATCGTTACTATGGTGGCCTTGCCGTTGATCGCCGCCAACCCCGGAGAATTGACTGCTGCACAGGCACCCATTGGATTTGCGATGATTGGTGGTGCCTTTGTATTTGGAATTGCAATGCAGGTGGTTCTTGGCTGCGGTTCCGGGACATTGGTAAATGCCGGATCCGGTAATCCCATAGGTTTGTTGGCCCTGCCTTTTTTTGCGCTTGGCAGTTTTGCCGGCGCGTTCCATCTCTTCTGGTGGACAGACCTCGGTGCTGTCTATATTCCGAATTTTTCGGGCATTGGTGGTGCAATCATAACCATAATGCTGTTGCTGTTTGCTGCTGCTGTCTTTTGGTGGTTCGCTGCACCCGAAAATCGATATGTAACGCGCCGTCATGTCGTCGCCGCCGTCATGCTTGCTTTGCTGGCTATCTTGAACCTGGTCATCGCCGGCCAACCCTGGGGTGTCGTATATGGGCTTGGCTTGTGGGTCGCAAAGGCGGCAACAGCAATGGACGCCAGTTTGTCGTCTTCAATATTCTGGAGTGCACCCGCATCGGTGGAACGAATCCAGTCAAGCGTGCTGACGGACTACACGTCACTTACCAATTTTGGAATTATTGCCGGTGCTTTCATCGTTGCACATTGGCGCTTCGCAGATTTATCACAACGATTTTCAAAACTGCCGCTAAAAGCCTGGGTTTCAACCATTATCGCGGGCTTTCTGCTTGGCTATTCCTCTCGCCTCGCCTTTGGCTGTAACGTGGGTGCATTCTTTTCCGGCATCTCAACCGGCAGCTTACACGGTTGGGTCTGGTTCGTTGCAGCCTTTGCCGGATCTTTCTTTGGTGTCCGTTTACGCGATCACCTTGGATTTGTGAGCCGATCATGACCCGGAAAATTTACGCCGGTATCGCGATACTAATGCTGGTAGCCCTTATAGTGTTTGACGTGCAGGCAACACCACCAAATCCATATGCTGCGCCCCCTGCCCTTTCGCTTGGATCAGGATTGACACAATCCGGCGGGTTTTGCGGCGCTTTACCGGACTAATGTGCCGCTCACCTCCCGGTCAATAATGCACAGAAAGTGTATCTAGTGGTGTCCGATTTGGCGGCGAGAACTTGGTCAGGGAAATACCCTCAACAGCCAGTTTATACTCGTCAATGTTCGGAGTTCTGCCGAGAATTGCGGAAAGAACAACAACCGGGGTCGAGGCCAGCAGGGATTCGCCCTTCTTGTCGTCACTGTCTTCAACAACGCGGCCTTTGAACAGGCGCGTGGAAGTCGCTAATACGGTATCACCCTTGGCAGCTTTTTCCTGGTTTCCCATGCACAGATTGCAGCCTGGCCGCTCCAGATACAGAATATTTTCATACTCCGTACGCGCTTCTTTTTTGGGTGCGCTGTCGTCGAATTCAAATCCGCAGTATTTCTGCAAAATCTCCCAATCGCCTTCTGCCTTAAGCTCGTCGATAATATTGTAGGTCGGGGCCGCGACAACCAAGGGCGCATTGAACGTCACATCGCCCTGCTGGCTTTCAAGATTTCGCAGCATTTGTGCCACTATCTTGACGTCGCCCTTGTGCACCATGCACGAGCCTACAAATCCAAGATCCACCTTCTTCTCATCGTAGTAGGAAATAGGCCGGATGGTATCGTGGGTATATCGTTTGGAGATGTCTGAATTCTTGACATCGGGATCCGCAATCATTGGTTCATTGATCTCGTCGAGATCGACAATGACCTCCGCAAAATATTTTGCATTGTCATCCGGTGCCAGGGCCGGTTTTTCACCAGATCGGATTTGAGCGATACGCTCGTCAGCGATATCGATCAGACCTTGGAGCATTTTTGCATCATTATCCATGCCCTTCTCGATCATGATCTGAATACGGGATTTTGCGATTTCGAGCGATTCGATCAGAGTTTCGTCCTCGGAGATGCAAATCGAAGCCTTTGCCTTCATCTCCGCAGTCCAATCGGTGAATGTAAATGCCTGGTCTGCCAGTAGGGTGCCGATATGCACTTCAATAATGCGACCCTGGAACACGTTGTCGCCGAATTGCTGGAGCATCTGAGCTTGGGTGGCGTGCACTACATCACGAAAATCCATGTGCTCTGCCATCTTGCCCTTGAAGGTGACCTTTACCGATTCCGGAATTGGCATGGTCGCCTCACCGGTCGCAAGAGCCAGGGCAACAGTGCCCGAATCTGCACCAAAAGCCACACCCTTGGACATGCGGGTATGGCTGTCTCCGCCGATTATTATCGCCCAGTCATCGACCGTGATGTCATTCAAGACCTTGTGGATCACATCGGTCATGGAATGATAGACATCTTTCGGGTCGCGGGCGGTAATCAAGCCGAATTTATGCATGAAGGCCATTAGACGTGGCGTGTTCGCCTGTGCCTTAAGGTCCCAGACAGACGCGGTGTGACAACCCGACTGATAGGCCCCATCAACACTGGGTGAAAGCACAGTCGCGGCCATCGCCTCCAATTCCTGGCTGGTCATGAGGCCTGTCGTGTCCTGGGAACCAACAATGTTTACCTTTACGCGAACATCCGAACCTGCATGCAATACCTTGCCGGGTGTATTTCCTCGCGCATTGGCGTTGAAAATCTTCTCTACTGCGGTAAGGCCTTGACCCTCATGCGAAATTTCCTTCGACGGCGCGAATGCTGACTTCAGCTCAACACCCAGTGTCTCGCAGGCCAATGTCTGCAGCTTCTTCCCGAAAACGATCGCGTAAGAACCACCTGCCTTCATAAATTCCAGCTTCTGCGGTGTGAAGGAAGAGGCCATGTCCACCAACTCTTCATCACCATCCTCGCTGAAGAGTTTCTTTTTCTTGGTGTTGATTGTCAGTACTGTACCGGTATCCACCGAGTAGCTTTGTTCCAGCACCGGATTGCCGTCATTATTGAGTATGGGATTACCCTCGTCATCGAGCTTTTTGGCCCAATTCTTCAGATCCACCCCGATACCGCCGGTAACCCCCACAGTGGTCAGAAATATCGGTGAGATGCCGTTTGTTCCGGCAACAACGGGTGCGATATTCACGAATGGGACGTATGGACTGGCTTGCTTGCCGGTCCAAAGCGCAACATTGTTGACACCGGACATTCGGGATGATCCCACACCCATTGTCCCCTTTTCTGCGATTAGCATGACACGCTTGTCAGGGTGTTGCAGCTTTAGCGCTTCTATCTCCTTTTGCGCACGTTCCGAGATCATGCACTTTCCATGCAATTCTCGATCCGAGCGGGAATGCGCTTGATTTCCGGGAGACAGCAAATCGGTGGAAATATCACCTTCCGCCGCAATATAGGTTACCACCTTAATTTCTTCGTCTATTTCGGGCAGCTTGGTGAAAAACTCGGCTTTTGCGTAGCTTTTCAAGATATCGGCAGCAACTTCATTGCCGTCAGCGTAAGCCCGTTCGAGCCTGTCCGTATCGGCTTCATACAAAAACACTTGGGTCTTCAGCACTTCTGCCGCTTCGTGGGCAATCTTCTGGTCGTCGCCCAAGGCGAGATCGAGAAGCACCTCGACTGACGGTCCTCCCTTCATATGCGAAAGAAGCTCAAAGGCGAATTTGGGAGGAATATCCCCGACCGATACCTCTTTAAGTATGATCTGCTTCAGAAAGGCTGCCTTGACAGCTGCGGCACTCGTTGTGCCCGGAAGGGTATTGTAAATAAAATATTTGAGACAGTCCTCATTGTGTTCATGCTTGGGATCTTGCAAGCGAGCAATGATCTCCTTCAACAGCGCTCCATCATCTATAGGCTTAGGGCTCAAGCCTTGCGCGTGTCGTTCTTCAATCTCTTTCAGATAGTCATCAAATAAGCTCATCAGTGGGTTGACCTATTCCGTTTGTAGAAGCCCTGGACAATTGGAGGCAGAAACTTTCCGTTTGACGGAAATTGCCTCGAATTTCATATATTAACTCAAAGAAGGTTCGTGTAGATGTTGGCTTGGTATACAAACAACTATCCGAACGGATCAAGATAATTTGTAACGACATCATTTTCAGCCGTTCCGGTTTCCCATCAGAAGTCTTTACAGATACACAAATTCTGCAAATTGGCCTTGCCGGCCTAACGGAGGAAAAGTTCTTTGTCGTCAGGATTTTTAGATCATTGCTGTCAATTGGTCCGACCCACGGGATGGCTCAAAAATGGCTCACAAATGTATTCAGCGATGACAAGCCGTTTGATGGACTGGAATCATCATCAGGGCAGATTGTGGTCGTTGGGATAGGCAGATAGCATTCAGGCAAGAGAATTATTGCCATGAAAAAGATTGGAATGATCGGAGGATTGAGCTGGGTCTCAACCGCCGAATACTACAAGCGCATTAACGAAATCGCCCAAGAGCATGCTGGGGGCGTTACCTCAGCCCGCATCGTTCTGGAAAGCGTCAATCGACAGGAATATGTTGAAGCGGTCATCGACAGACAAGACGAAAACGCCGCCTGTATGCAGATCGGGCGTTCAGCCCAGGCATTGCAGGCAGCCGGGGCAGATTTTATTGTTATAACTTGCAACGATGTCCATCGATTTGTTCCCGATCTCCAGCCTCATCTCGACATTCCTTTTTTGCATATCGCGCAAGTGACAGCTGACGCCATCAAGGCGAAGAGAATGAAAAATGTGGCAATTCTTGGTGTTCGCAAGACGATGGAGGGCGATTTCTACTCCGAGATCCTTGCCAGAAACGGCATGGAGTCTCTTATCCCGAATGAAGCCGAAAGGCACTTCATTCACGAGACTGTCTATCAGGAGTTGGTTCAAAACCGTTTCCTTGATGAAACGCGCGAAGAGTACAAGCGGATCATCTCGGCCCTGGGTGAGCGCGGCGCGGACTGCGTCGCTTTAGCCTGTACCGAGATTCCACTTCTCCTGACGCCGGCCGAGTCGCCTATTCCGGCATATTCCACGACTGAACTTCATTGCCAGGCGGCCGTTTCGAATGCGTTGGACACCGCCTGATCGAGCGAAATTTCTTTCCGACACTTCGCCATAACCGAACCAGATCAATCTGTTGTGCTACCTGTCTGCACGGCATTAAAGCGTTCGACGCAAACCATGCCTTCATCGACATGAAAACCAAACACCTTTGACAACCGTATCATTTATGGCGGGCAACTGTTGGAGGGAAGTACATTGTCCGAAGCAATGTTGTTTCGTGGGCAGCTGCAATCACCTGAGATAATCTACTGGATCATCTCGTTATCAATGATCGCATGCTTCGCTCTGAATTTGGTATTGGCTTACTTCGATCCTCGAACAATCGATGGTGTAGCCTCCGTCTGGGCCAAGCCTCTCAAGTTTGAACTTTCATTGGCAATCCACGCTGCAACGCTTGCGCTGGTCATGTCGGTGCTGAATACCTCGATTCGTTCAAGCACAATTATGGTCGCTATTGCGGTTGTTTTCCTTGCTGCTTGTATAGTTGAAATGACCTATATCATCGGCCAAGCCGCGCGCGCGGAACATTCGCACTACAACGTATCAACGCCGTTCAATCGCCTGATGTGGTCCGTAATGGCGATTGCCGCAATCGTCATCGTTGGAACTGCCGGCGCTATCGGTGTGGCCACAATTTTTGGTTCTGAAGAATCCCTCGCACCAGCGTTGAAATGGGCCATCGCGCTGGGATTGATTGGCGGCACGCTACTCACCCTCTACACCGCTTTTACAATTGGTGGTCGAATGTCCCCTTATGTCGGTGCAGTGCCAGCTGACACCGAGGCACGCATGATATTGACAGGCTGGTCTATGGTGGCTGGAGATCTACGCGTCGCACATTTTTTGGCAACGCATATGATTCAGGCAATACCGCTGATCGGCCTATTGGTCGCGCAGGTTGCTCCAGGACGATTTAGCATCGCGATCGTTGTGTTTGCCGCACTGATTTGGAGTGCGATAACGCTCAGCGAATACGGACGCGCACTCTCCGGAAAACCATCACTGCTCGCAGTTTCATTCGGTCAGCATTGAATCCCAAATCCGAGTCGCCTGCTAATTTGGGCCCAGGCATTGGGCATAGAACAACTTAGCTCGGTACCGTCTGACTTTATTCAGCACGGCTACTGGCCTGATACCATGCAGATCCGGAGCGAAACAATGAAGCCGACTGATTGAGCATCCTAATTGAAACCATTGATGGGTCCCTTTCAGCGTCTGTCAAAGGCTAGGTTAATGCCGAGCGCAATAAGCACACTTCCACCTAACCGCTGTGCTAGGCGATTGGGTCGACAAACATGTTTGCTTGATGCGGCGGAAGCGTCGAACATAGATTATGATGAGATCAGCCATGTCGCGAAAGTGTTGAGGAACATTTCGGGACTGTATGATCAGGCTTCGCGGTCTGCGGCATCTCTGTGACTGAGGCCCGCGGCGGCTTGCCGGGCGATGGCGCGGCCGATACCGCTCACATCGCCGGCTGTCAGGATACACTTGTTATGCAAGTTGAGCATTCGTGCCTCCGTTCGCAGCATTGAAGCTCATTTGAACTTGGCACGCACTTTATGATCTGCGGAGCAGCATAATGATTGATAGCGACCGTCGCGATTTGGACTTGAGCTTTCAGGAAAAAAGCTGTCTGAAGGCTAAAATCCTC
>JBCCEP010000186.1:0-7899 GCA_039030215.1 Pseudomonadota bacterium | reverse complement strand
AGGCTGGACCGAGCGCTAAATTTCCTGTTCGCAGACAAGCTGGCATGACGGGATCGATTGGCTCATGACAGATAAATCCAGAAAACCCCGCGCTGTAAAAATTGAAAGTCCATCTGCCGGCGCCAAACCGGTCAAGAAAAATCGGCCGGCACATTCGTCACGAAAACCTAGGTCCGAAAGGGATTTCTCCAAACTGGAACTGGTGCCGGACGAACTTGCCAATGATGAGCCCCAGGCTGACATTGTCCCGGTTGCACCAAAACCCAGCAAATCATTTTCTTTCCTGAAGATATTGCTGATCGCAGCCGGCGGCTTGATTTCGCTATTTGCGGGAATGGCAATCGACAATCTCATCCGCCAGCTGTTCGCAAGAAGCGACATGCTGGGCTGGCTTGGCGTCGGACTGGCAGGACTTCTTGGAATTGCGGTGCTGGCAATCATCCTGCGTGAAGTCTGGTGCATTGCCCGGCTGTCCAAGATCTCCAACCTGCGCAAGCGTGCCCGCAAAGCAGTCGACAAGAATGACAGCTCCGAAGCATCCAGCATAGTCGCAGCACTGGTATCTCTCTATTCGAAACGGCCTGAAACCGCGCATGGCCGAAGTCAGTTGGCAGCACATTCCGGCGAAGTCATCGACGGTTCCGACCTGATAAAACTGGCCGAGCGCGATTTGCTTGCGCCACTGGACAACGCCGCAAGAACCATGGTGATGGATTCGGCGAAAAGAGTGTCGGTCGTCACCGCCGTCAGCCCGAGGGCGCTGGTAGATATCGCCTATGTGCTGGTTGAAAATCTGCGGCTTATTCGCAGGCTTTCCCAACTCTATGGTGGTCGGCCGGGAACGATCGGGTTCTGGCGCCTTGCCGGAAACGTTGTCTCCCATCTCGCAGCAACCGGAATTGTTGCTTCCGGTGACAGCTTGATACAGCAATTTATCGGACATGGAATTGCCGCCAAAGTGTCTGCCAAACTCGGGGAAGGTGTCGTGAATGGGCTATTGACGGCCCGAATTGGTATAGCGGCGATGGATGTTTCCCGCCCGCTTCCCTTTATTTATGAAAAGCGCCCTGCAATCGCCGGATTTCTGGGAGAGCTTACAAAATTCGGCAATGCGGATTCCGATAAGGAAACTGCTTCGGATCAAGTTGTAAAAGTCACGAAAAATTCCGCCAAATCGGTACCGGAGAATAATTGATTAACTAATTTCGGTAACTATGATGCAAGTTTCGAACCATGGTGCTAGTTATGCGTAAATTCCTGCTTTCTATCCTTTCTACCGGCGCTGTTCTGCTGGCTCTCACATTCACCGCACAAGCATCAGAGAAGCAGTTCTATGATGATATTCAGGGGCGCTGGAGCGGGCCGGGTTCAATTGTAGCTGGAAAATACAAAGGCACGAAATTCACCTGCACCTTTAATGGTTTGACTCCTGAAAAACTGACCGGAATGTCGATTGACGGCAATTGCCGTGTCGGCCTGTTCTCGCAAATCATGAATGCCAGCTTTACGCGTTCTGAGTCGGGCTACGAAGGCAAGTTCCTTGATGGTGCGGCCGGAGAAGGAATGGACATCGTCGGCGGACGCTATACCCGCTCGAAGCTTGTTGTCGACATCAAGCGCAAGGACCTGCTTGGTGTCATGGTGGCGAGATTGAATGAAGACGATAAATTGAACGTCTCTATTTCCGTCAGAGTTAGAGATCGGCTGATTCCCGTCATCGGGATGATATTGACCCGCAAGGGACCGCCAATCGACCAGACGGTTACCAGCTCGATAGACTGAATTGAACGCGCCTAGGCGCTGCTCCCGGACAGTTCGATCCACTCACCTGGCGCGGCTATTTGCTTAACGCCCGAACAATCCTGTTTCTCGAGCAGTTCCAAGATTGATTGGCCATCTATTTTCAGATCAGGCGCCAGATCAGCCAGCGGCACCAGCGCAAATGCACGTTCATGCAATCGCGAATGCGGGATTGTCAGGCCATCAATATCGATTGCAACATCTTCCATTGCCAATATGTCGAGATCTATCGTGCGCGGCCCCCAACGTACATCACGGATTCGATCAAGACCTGCTTCCGTTGCCAGACAGGCTTCAAGCAATGCCTTTGGTTCGAGGGAAGTCGAAATCTCTATACAGGCGTTCTTAAATTCCGCCTGCTCCTTCAAACCCCAGGGCTCGGTTGCGTAAAGACCGGACACGCCTGCCAGTCTGATCTCGTCATTGGATGCTAGAATATCGATCGCCCGCATCATCTGGGATGGAACATCACCAATATTCCCACCCAATCCGATCCAGGCCTTTCGCCAGTCCGTGGTCACGCGTCTGCTTCTGGATAGCGCACAGTCACCGAGACATAATCCAGTACACCCGGAACCGGCGCATTGGGTTTTCGGATCGTAATTTCAGCCTGATTCACCATCGGAAATTCCCGGCAAATCTCCCGGGCCACCTCCAAGGCCAACGCCTCGATCAGGTAACGCCGCTTCCCAAGCACAATTCTCTCGATTAGCCGAAAGACCGCGCCATAGTCTGCCGTTCCGTCCAGATCGTCTGTTTCGAGCGAAGTGCCACCGTCCACCTCAAGCTCGGCATCGACGAAAAACCGCTGCCCCAGCGCTTCCTCTTCGCTGTAGATTCCGTGCCTCGCAAAAAACGCGCAGTTTTTCAACGTGATGCAATAGGAGGTCAACTGGCCGTCTCCAAATCAACATTTTCCAAACCGGTACCGGCGGATATCACCGCGTCAGCAATAGCCAGCGCATCCCGATTTGAAGCAACATCATGTACCCTGAACAGCGCCGCACCTTTCATTCGCGCGACGACAGCTGTCGCTGCGGTGCCAATATCACGATTATCCGCGTCCTTGCCGGTATAATGGCCGATAAACCGTTTTCGTGATGTTCCGGCAAGCAGAGGAAACCCGAGCGCATGCAGTTCTTCAAAACGCGCCAATAGTTCTACGTTTTCTTCCGGATCCTTTGCAAATCCAAATCCCGGATCCAGCACGACCCGATCTCGTTCAATGCCGTGTCGATCTATCAAATCTAGCGTTCTCGAAAAATAGCTGAACTGGTCGGCAATCACATTCCTGTCCCGATTCCGATCCCGCCCGTTATGCATGGCGATGACGCCGCATTTGTGTTGCGCAACTACCGCACCCAGCATTTCATCTTTCTGTAATGCCCAGATATCATTGATGATGTCAGCACCGGCATCCAAGGCCACTCGTGCAGTTTCAGAGCGCCAGGTATCCACCGAGATCAGCGCCTTACATTTCCCGGCAAGCGATTGTAATACTGGCAGAATTCGCGCCTGTTCGACCTCCGCGGAAACAGCGTCGGCTCCTGGCCTGGTGGATTCTCCACCGATGTCGACAATGGCCGCACCCGCCTCAATCATGGAAAAAGCATGTTCCACTGCCTTTTTTTGATCAAGATATTGTCCACCATCTGAAAATGAATCCGGCGTTACATTCACGATGCCGACCAACAGACCTTTGGGGCCTATTTCAATCTCATTGCCGTTCGCTACCCGTAGGGTAAACGGATCGAAAGGAGCAGATGTTTTTATTGCAGAATGTGTCATGAAAACTTTCGATTTCGATGGCATGCCGGACGGTGTTGATATAGCCATAGGATATATGTCGTCATCCGCTCTATCCGACAACAGCAATATTGGGTCAAGTGGCATGCTTCAGCCAAAGTCTGGCATATTTGCGAAACACAAAGTGGAAAATTTCTGCATCGACGAAACCAATTGAAACCTTGCTCATTCCGCAGCTTGCGGTTGTCAGCCTGTCTCTGAGGCCAAATGAAATATAAACTGATATTGCCGTTAGCATTTTTGTTTGTCCTTGCCGCATGCGTTTCGGTCGGCAATCGCACGCAACTCAGTGTCGGTTACTATTCCATCGAAGGCGATAGTTTTGACGAACTTGACCAGCAGATTGCGCTGCATGGACCAACAGTTTCGGGCGTAGGCAAGGCGCTGGCCGCAACCAATGTTCGCATGATTCCGGACTTCCGTTTCAAGTCCAATGGCAGCAATTGCCGGGTGGAATATGCGCGTGTTGCCGTAAAGGCCCATGTAACGCTGCCAAAACTGGTCGGCCAAAAGAAATTGCGCGAGGATTTGGCCAAAGCCTGGGACAATCTGGAACAATATGCCCGCCTGCATGAAGCAGTTCATGTGCAGATCGCTGACGACTATGCCACCAAGGCAGAAGAATCAGTGAAGAACCTGCCGCCACAACCCAGCTGCGACACGCTCCGCTCCCAGGCCATTTTGGTTTTCCGCCGGCTGATGGCGGAGCACGAACGCGACCAATTGCAATTTGACGAAGAAGAACGCGAACGCATCGCCCAGATGGTCGGTGTCACACGAAGGTTTGACTAGCCAATCGCCTACGCTTGGCGGGCAGGAATCCGCACGATCAATCCATCCATTTCATCGGTCACCCTGATTTGGCAGGAAAGTCTGGAATTGGGTTTTGCCTCCCACGCAAAATCCAGCATGTCTTCTTCCATGATATCCGGACCACCGGTCACAGGCTGCCATTCCGGCTCTACATAAACATGACAGGTTGCGCAGGCACATGCGCCACCACACTCTGCCTCGATTCCGGGGACCGAGTTCTTGATCGCATTTTCCATGACCGTTGTACCGGCCGCGGCTTCGACGTCAAATTCCTTGTCGTCGTGCGTGATATAGGTAATTTTCGCCATGAACAGATTGGTCCGGAATGAGGAAGCTGCAAAATTGCTTTTCGATTTAACGGACTTGCCCGCCAAGTCAAGCGCACGTCGCTTCACCAATCAATTATGTCTAAGCCCTCTAATTCGCTAGGCAGACACCAGATGATGGCCGGACACGTCAGTTCTTGCGCAACATCCGGATATAGTCGCAGACACGCTGCGCTTCTTCTTCCAGCCTGGCGATATCGTCGAAACCGGGAACTTCCGCTTCGTTCGCAAGCTCGGCCAGTTCCCAGGCGCCTATTCCTCGGGCGCCACCTTTGAGAGAATGAGCGGCACGCTTTCGGTTTTCCTGATTTTGGCTGTCTTTCCACATGGCGATATTTTCTTCGGCATGGCGAAGAAAGATCTCGAGGACTTCATTTTCCAGAGTAAGATCGCCCATCGTTTGAGCGGAAAGATGTACCAGGTCAATCGGCCTGCTATGGGGGTCGGCGTCAGCCTTTGTGGTTGTATTGGCCTTATGCGCTTTGGTCATGAACGCATCCTTTGTGGTTACCCTGAGGCCAATAATGAACGAATACTGCAAATAATCTGTTAATAATTCAACAAACTCACGAGAGGCTTTTTGCCAATTTTCGACCGTTTTCCGTGATCCTGCACACCAGCCAATCCGGTTTTGTCGGGTTCTCAAACCAGCGCTCTGCCCATCCATGTTCGATGCATGAGCGGATTGTGTTGCGGGCAATCGCCTGGCCATTTTCGTCGAACAGCGAGAGCTTCCCGCCTGGCTGTTCCAAACCGGTTTTCAGATATCGAAGCTGCGCAGGCGTCGGTTTGGCGCCGGGATTCTTTTCTTCTTCGGTCGAATCTGACGCTTCGGAATCTGCCAATGCCTGACGGTTCTGCATAATACATCCCCTGTATCAGCTTGTTTTAATACAAATTTTCGGCACCTCGTAAATCCGCAAACCACCCGCCAAATGGCTTGCTGATCCTGCACTGTTGATCTTAACCTTATTTTAACTTTTGGCGCCAGCGAAACACGCCTCGCTTGTTCACAATCCACAACTGTGCCATTACGGTACGATAACAATAAGGGTAGGGTTGGTTTGACAGTGTCGAAATTGTCAGATCGGCTTGACAAACGGCAGGCATTACGTGTTCAAAAAATTTGGGTCTTTGGTTCCAGCAAGCAAGGCAAACGTACTGAAGGTTCGCCTTTTGTCTGCCATGTTGCATTAGTAATGCTACCGGTTGAGTTTTGTGTATTTTCCGGCATTGTTTCCGGAGAAGTAGAGTACGGGGAATAGCAATGGCGTCTGAACCCAAGAAAACCGATACGACAGAGGCAGCACTCGAGGCGGTCGAGAAAGCGCTCATCGAGGATTTTGATCTTGATGAAGCTGATCCCTCTGAAGATATTTTAAGCAAGCCGGACACGGCCGAAGCGCCGGACACTGCGGAAGCAAAGACAGATCAGGCAAAAACCGAAGATGTCGATTTCGAGCTTGATTTCGACGAATTGGAGAGTTCGCTTGCTGATGCCGCAAATGACTTGCGCCTGGAGAGTTCTGCCCAGACAGCCGAGGCTGTCCAGCCGGAACAAGCGGCGGCGGCACCAAGGCCACGCATGCCGGGTACGCCATCCTCCTCCAAGTCGGCTCCGCCATCCGCTTCGCCGATCCGCGCCGCAAATGACGAAAACACCAACCGACTGGCTGGCGTACTTGCATCCATGGACAAGCGTCCGCCCAGTTCAACGATCTGGATCGCGGCGGTACTGTCAGTCGCCTGGGTCGCAATAGCTATTTCCTATTTCCTGATCGGCCGCCAGGCAGGCGGTGAGTTTGCCGGCTCGACATTCGTGGAGTTGATGTCAAAGCCATCCTTCATGCTGTTGTTGGTCATGACTGTCATTCCGGTATTGTTGATTTGCGCATTCGCAATCATGGTTCGCCGCGCGCAGGAACTGCGGACAGCAGCCAGTGGTATGACCGAAGCTGCGATCAGACTGCTTCAGCCCGAACAGGTCGCAAGCGATTCCGTCGCAGCAATCGGCAGTGCGGTGCGACGCGAAGTGGCAGCCATTGGCGATGGCATGGAACTCGCCCTCGCACGCGCCAGCGAGCTTGAACAACTCGTGCAAAGTGAAGTGAACAGTCTTGAGCGTTCCTATTCGGATTCCGAAATCAGATTGCGTGGATTGGTCACGGAATTGTCGAGCGAACGCGGCGAAATTCTCAACCATGCAGAAAAACTGCGGGAATCGCTGACCTATACCCATTCCGGCCTGACTGCGGAACTGGACCAGGTTTCCGGCCGTATCCAGAATTCCATCGACGAAGCCACCGAGCGCATGAGCAATGCGTTGAACGACCGTCATGAGACCATTACAGCCTCATTGAATGAAGTCGGCGACAATCTCTCGCTCATGCTTTCCAGCACGGGTGTTGAACTCGAATCCAAGCTTGTTACCGCGACCGATACGATCAAGAGCACGGTTGACGAGACCGCAAATGAAATCGGCAATCACGTCTCCATGGTCGGCAAGGCGGTAGCCAGCCTGCTCGACACGCGTTCGGCCAATATTCGTGAACTGACCGACCAGACCGCCCGCCAGATTGAAGACACGTTCGGCATGCGGGCCTCCGAGTTTGCAAGCCGCATCAGCGAAGCTGGAGAGACACTGCATCTGGGGCTGGACACACGACTCGACAATATTCAGAACCTGCTCGGCAAACGCGGTGGCGAATTCATTACTTCGCTCGACATGAAGACCGAAGCCCTGGACAGCGTGTTCGAGCGCCAGTCTGTGGCTATGGGTGACGTTATCTCCAAACGTCTGGCAGGTTTTGGCCAGGCACTGACTACTCATGTCGATTCAGCTGTGGAAACACTCAACACACATCGTGAAGACCTTGAGAGCACGACCAGCCGTGTTGAAAGCACCATTACCGACTATCTCGACAAGTTTGACGTCTCGCTGAAGGAGCGCGTTGTCGACATCAGCAAGTCCTTCAACGAAGGCAAGGATGTGCTCGCAACCACTTTTGACGCGGCGCTCATCCAGCGCGTCCGAAAGTGCGGTCTGAATTTCCTCAAGCGAAAGTCTTGCTTCGAGCGCCTTTGCAGAGACGCTGTTGAGACCCGCGTCAAAAGTGGTTGCGAGCACATCCTTGCCTTCGTTGAAGGACTTGCT
>JBCCEP010000185.1:0-7969 GCA_039030215.1 Pseudomonadota bacterium | reverse complement strand
CTATGACAAAGACATCAGCGCACAGAACCTCTTTGCCATTCAGGAAGACATTGCCGCGCGAATTGCAGCCGAAATTGCTGAACCGCATGGCGTAATCCATCGCACGGGGAGCCATCTCCGTAGAGCGGAAACGACAGTCCTGGATGCCTATGAATGTAGATTGCTGGCATCGGAATATTGGCGTGCGCCAACCGCTGAGTCTCACAAACGGGTGCGGAGCCTGCTGGAGCGCGCGGTAACCGCCGACCCGCGCTATGCAGGAGCGTGGGCAATGCTGGCAATTGTCTATGGAGACGAACTGCGCGGCGGTTACAATCATCAGGCCGATCCCCCGCCACTGGACCGGGCCTTGGATGCCGCAAAAAAGGCAGTGGAAATAGATCCGATGAACGCAATTGGCTATCATGCTTTGTTCATGACGCATTTTCATCGTGGCGAGATCTCGGCATACAAAAAGGCCGCTGATCGTGCCTTGGCGCTCAATCCCAACTATCCCGACCTCATAGCAGACTATGGTTCCTGTCTGGCATTCTTTGGCGATTGGGATGGCGGATATGGATATGTTAAACGTGCCATTGATCTCAGCCCCCATCCGCCCGGTTGGTACCGGGCATTCATGGCCGTCTATTTCTACATTAAACGCGACTATGAAATGGCCCTGGAACAAACCGAGTCGGTACAATTGGGTGCGTTTTTCTGGGGTGATCTTATCCGCGCAATGATTTACGGCCAGCTTGGCGACAAGGAAGCCGCAAATTCGGCAGTTGAGATCGCGCGCGATTTGGCACCCGATTTCGAAGAAACCGCGCTTGCCGCCCTTTCGCTCTGGAATTTCCAACCTGCAGACATGCAACACATGGCAGATGGCTGGCGCAAGGCCGGTTTGAACGTGAAACTTTAATCCTCACATCCGGTCGGTAACGGTGAATCACTGATCAAATGAAGAGCTCCCTGGCATATTGAGATCATCAACTCATTTCGTAATGCGGGAGCAAAACAATGTTTGCCAACATATTCACCACACCCTCCATATCAACGGAGGAATCGCGCGCCTTTGTGCTGTCGTCGATTGCCGTTTCGACAGGGCTTTTTAGCATCGCTTTCTACTATGGCGTCTTTGGAACCATTTTCTTCGAACATCTTTTTTACGTTTGGGTAGCCTCAACGGTCGCGCTTGCAGCTAGCCTGTTCGTTCCACCTGTGGACGCATTACCGGCCTTCATATCGTGGCGTGGCAGATTTGTGCTTATTTTGCCAACGTTCTTCCTGCTCTGGCTTTTCCTCAGCGACAACGCATCGATGAATATCGAATCCGGTGGTTGGATAGACTGGATACTGGCGCTCGCCATCATGGGGCTCACCCTGCCCTATTTGATCTTCGTCCTTGTGATGTTCGCAATCCCGGATGTGGAGCGTTTGACGAACCCAACCCTTCGAGCTGCAATATTGGCAATTGCGTTTATGGTGGTGCTTTCGGGCTATGGTATCGGCCGAAACCACTATCACTTCATTTCCTGCTTCGATTTCGAAGTGTCAGGGAACTACGTCCCCAAGAATTGCCACCATCAGCAAGCGGCTGGATGATGATCGCGACGCCGGCCTGAATTCCGGTTCACGGTGATTCACTCGTCGATTTCCGCAATATCCAAGATGATTATCGCAGTAATCGTCTGCTAAAGGTCGCATGCCCAAGAATTCCGCGTAAACTTCTGATTTAATTAACAAATATCACTGGATAGAAACAATGAACACCCAACAAATCAAGGCAATCGTCATGCAGCCAAATCTGATGACCATCACGCTTGCCGTCGCACTTGCACTGATGCTTGTTTTTGTTCTCATGGCGGGGCAATCGGTATTGATTCCGGTCGCGATCGCAGTGCTGCTGTGGTTTGTCATCAATGCATTGTCGAACGCGCTTCGAAACACGATAAGGCCGGGCTCGCATGTCATGCCAGGATGGGCAGGCCTGCTGGCAGCGCTATTGATCGTAATCGCAGTTGTCATTGGCCTGGCTGAAGTCGTGGCCAGCAGCGGATTGGCGATGCTCGACCGCCTTCCGCAGTACACCGAAAACCTGAGCGCATTGTCCGAAAAACTCTCGCTTTTGCTTGGTTTCGAGATCATGTCGCAAATTGCGTCGGCAATTGACGGGCTGGATTTCGAGGCGGTCATCCTTGCATTTACAGATGGTGCCGCCAGCCTGCTCGGAAACATAGGCACAGTCATTCTCTATGTGGCATTCTTGTTGGTGGAACAACAGTTCATGCCAATGAAACTGGATGCCATCGCAGGTACAGAAAAAAGAGGTGCTGAAATTCGTCGAGTTATGGACGATATCAGCCGGCGCATCCGTACCTATCTTTTCACCAAAAGCCTGACCAGTGCAGCTATGGCCGGTGTGGTCTGGATTTTCCTCTTGATTGTAGGCGTTGATTTTGCAGGGTTCTGGGCGTTGCTGGTTTTCATCCTGAACTTCATTCCCGTGGTGGGCGGTATTGTCAGCGGCGTCTTTCCGGCTCTGTTGGCTCTGGTCCAATTTCCGACATTTGGCCCATTCATGATTGTCGTTGCCGGTGTCGCAACTGCCCATCTGATCATCGGAAATGTCGTCGAACCACGCTTTGTCGGTTCCTCGGTAAATCTGAGCCCGCTTGTCGTAATATTGGCGCTGGCAATCTGGGGTTTGATCTGGGGGATACCAGGCATGTTCCTGTGTATTCCGCTGACGGTCATCGCAATGATCATCTTTGCTGAGTTCGATTCTACCCGACCCATTGCAATTGCATTGTCTGAAAATGGTGAGTTGGGACAGGTCAAGTGACCTGGTCAGTAAATGGACTATTATGCAAAGTCTGTGATTGGAAGATGATGAGGATTGCCTGTCGATAATCCGTTCACAACCCCGGCAGACGCGCCTGCCATCCTTGGCAAGTACAAGCTCGTTCTCAGGCGTGTCATGGTGGTCAATGCCACATCGTTCGCAACGCATACCCTACTCTCATAAATCACCGAAATGAGTGTATGGGGTTTTCTGCGACATTTCCAAACCGCTTTCCAAATGCTTCATGCTTCCGCTTCATCCAGCGCTGCATTCTCAGCCATAATTCGGAAGTACAGGAGGATCGCGTTCATTATCGAAAAAACCAGGGCATATAGTGGCATTCCAAAAACGAGCGGCAGCGTAGCGATTTCACCTATGACAACCAGGTAATTTGGATGCCGGAAAAACCGATACGGCCCGGCGTTGATCCTTGCTTCGCCAGGCACGATGATGACACGCGTTGTCCAGCGATCACCAAGCGTGAACAGCGTCCAGACTCTGACTGCTTGCAGTAAGACAAATACACCCAGCCAAGGCAGGGAGATCTCGGAGTCCCACGCCAGGAGCCATAATCCCGCTAACCAGACTGCATGCAAGGCGACGATGGGCCCATATTGCCAACCCGCTCTCTCCACGCCGCCCCGCGCCAATAGCCTGAGCGTATTGCGCCTGGCCAGAACCAACTCCCCTAACCGTTGAATCGTAACAAACAGCAAGATGGAAATGGCAGCAATCAATGGAGGACTTCCAGCGGTAGTGATGCGACGGTAAAGCCCGGACCTAACGCTGAAACAAGCGAGCGCCCCTTCAGTCCACTTTCAATTGACTGTTTCAACACAAATAATGCGGTAGGAGCTGACATGTTTCCGTATTCAGAAAGCACGTGACGTTCGATGTCGAGCGCTCCCGGACTAAGATCGCAGGCACCTTCGATGGCCTCGATCACCCGGGCACCTCCCGGATGGAATGTGAGACGGGATATATCTTGCCGCTCCAGGTCCAACTCCTTGAGAAAACCCGCGAGGACAGGCTGAAGGTGTCTGCGTGCAAAAGGTGGAATATCCCTGTCGAATATCACTTCGAATCCGATGGGATCGACATTCCAGCCCATGATGCCGAGCGTATCGGGCCACGTATGCTGTTTTGCAGCACCTAACTGTATGCCTGCATCATTCGGGGTGGTCGAAACAATTGCGGCAGCCGCTCCGTCGCCAAACAATGCAGTTGCGACAAGGTTGGCTTTTGTAAACTGGTCTATCCGAAACGACAATGTGCACAGCTCGATTGTAACGAATAGCACCTTTGAACCTGGCTGGGATTGCGCCATCTTCGCCGCAACCGCCAGCCCTGCGACGCCTCCCGCGCAGCCCATTCCGAACAAGGGTACACGAACGATATCCGGGCGAAATCCAATTTGCGATGCGACGCGTGCATCCAAAGTTGGTGTGGCGATACCGGTTGAGCTCGCTACTACCACAACATCGATATCTTTCGCCAATAACTCTGCTTCTTCCAGCACCGAGGAGGTAACGCCGGCAAACAATTTGTTCGCCGCTTCCAGATAGGCAGTCGTGCGGTCACTAAAATCCCTTTCATTCAGATACCAGTCCAGCGGCATCGAGAGATGTCGTTTACGGATACCCGAATTTTCGAATATCGGGCGTAGCTTTTCGTAATCCGCAAAGCGATCGCCAAAGAGTGCATCGCTATGTTCGAGAACGGAGTTTTGCGTGATTGAATGTTCAGGCACCTCAGATGAGAGGGACCATAGCGAAACCGGGACGGGATTGACCATAAAGGGATTCCTGTTGAAGTCCTCTTTCTACGGCAATTCGAAACATTCAGATTTTCGGATCACGAGAACAGCACGTTTTTTCTGGACTCGTTAAATGCCAGGTCGAGATCACATACAATTAACAGCCAGGTGATCTCCTCAGATACAATGCCGTCAGCACCAACCAGATGACTGCAATCATTCCTGTCTGCAACCAGTATGGCCAGGTCGATTGGCCATCGGCTAGAACGGATGCAAGTCCATTGGAAAGGTTGACCGACGCCAAGCCTAAAACGGTTGCACCCAAAACAGCCAGTGCAATTGGCACAATCTTGATGTCGCGGGATGCGGCATAAAACAATCCGACATAGCTGAGCACTGCAAAGGATATGATCTTGTCCTGATAGGCATAAAATGGGGTGTCATAGTAGACGAACAGGATCGGCACCTTGATGCCGAAGAAATGAGCAATCGCCATGCAGACAAAGTAAGCGACACATGCAAGCAGGCCGAAACGAAGTAGCTTGGGCATAATGGAATTCTCCCTCCGGAATCAGCATCATTGCATTTCAATCAGTGCAACCAATTAAACGACAATCAAAGACGGAAATTACTACGCTGAATCGATTCGAGATACTGACGTGAATTCACAACCGCTAAATCTGGTCAAAAACCAATGTGCGGTTGCGACCTTTTAATCTCCATTTACCAGCACAGTTATTTAAGAGTATATGCTCTGGATGAACGGTCAATTGATCGCCCTGCCCTTCATCATTGACGATGACTCTGGAGAACACCATGCCCGCTTTGCTGCAAAATATTGATCCGGATGGATTGCTTGAATACTCAGTGGTCTTCACTGACCGCTCGCTGAACCACATGTCGCAGTCATTCCAGTCTGTCATGCGTGATATCTCGGACACACTGAAAACAGTTTATCAGGCTGACGCTGTCGTTGTGGTTCCTGGTGGTGGCACCTACGCCATGGAGGCAGTTGCGCGGCAACTGGCAACCGACAAAAAGTGCCTGGTGATCCGCAATGGCTGGTTTAGTTTCCGCTGGAGCCAAATCCTCGAAATGGGTGGCATTGCTTCCGGGATAACCGTATTGACGGCCAAGCCGCAGCAAGCCGGACATCAGGCGCCGTTTGCACCGCCACCACTCGAAGACGTCGTCGCACAAATCCAATCCAATAAACCCGACATTGTATTTGCACCGCATGTCGAGACATCTTCCGGGATGATTTTGCCGGACAATTACATCAGTGCAATTGCTGACGCCGTTCATGATGTAGGCGGTCTGTTTGTCCTCGACTGCATTGCTTCGGGAACAATCTGGGTCGATATGAAGGCAAATGGTGTCGATGTCCTGATCAGCGCACCGCAAAAAGGCTGGAGTGCCTCGCCGTGCAGTGGACTGGTGATGTTGAGTAAGGCCGGCCTTGCTGCAGTCGAATCCAGCACCAGCACAAGTTTTGCCTGCGATTTGAAGAAATGGCACGACATCATGCAGGCTTACGAAAATGGTGGCCATGCCTATCACGCAACCATGCCAACTGATGCACTGGTTAAGTTCTGTGCCACGATGAAGGAAACAGAAGCTTACGGCTTCGACAAGGTAAGAAACGAACAACAGGAACTCGGAGACCGGGTGCGCGCCATGCTGGCGAAAAAGGGCTTCCAAAGTGTGGCTGCAGACGGATTTGCCGCTCCGGGTGTCGTTGTTTGTTATACGGATGATCCTGACATAAAGTCCGGCAAGAAATTTGCCGCCGTTGGGTTACAGGTAGCAGCAGGAGTGCCACTGCAATGCGGCGAGCCTGATGATTTCCAAACCTTCCGGATCGGCCTGTTCGGCCTCGACAAATTGCACAATATCGACAGGACCGTGGAAAGCCTTGAAAAGGCTGTGGATCAGGTGCTGGCTGATACGAATGTGAGGTAGTTTAGGTATTATCCTGAGCTATTGCCTTGATCCGAACTAACCTAGCCAAACAACACACAAACGTCACAATGAAATACGTTTATCGGTCAAGAAACTGCTTGCAGGAGTTACACAATGGCTTGCTATGGAATTCTAAAACAAATTGCTCGCGCCGGTATTGTCCTGGTCGCGTCCGCCTCAGTGGCATGGTCATGCACAGGCATTATGCTGACCGGCTCAGACGGCAGCATCATCCGTGCAAGGACCGCAGAATGGGGTCCGTTCGATCTCGAAACGAAGATCAACGTCATCCCGAGGGGGTTCGAATATAGTGCCGGCGAAATGCCGGACGGAAAGAAAGGCGCAACATGGGATGGTCGTTTCGGCATGGTCGGGATCAGCATGCTGGATCATGGCGCGCCGGCAGACGGGATCAACGAGGCAGGATTGACCGCGGGATTGTTTTACCTGCCGGGCTTCACCGAATATCAGGAATACCTGCCAGACCAGGCAGATAACACCATACCGGGCGACCTGCTTGCCAGCTATGTCCTGTCGAAATTCGAAACCGTCGATGAAGCGCGTGCCGGTCTCGAAGACGTTCGCGTTGTCGGTGTGGTGGATGAGACGCTTGGATTCCCCTTCCCTTTCCACATGCTGGTGGCAGATCGCTTCGGTGGCCGGATCGTCGTCGAGTACATTGATGGTGAGTTGACGATCTTTGAAGCCCCGCTTGGTGTCATTACCAATTCGCCAAACTATGACTGGCACATGACTAATCTGAACAATTACGTCAACCTGTCTGCCCTTGGCCTTCCTGAAGTCGAGGCCAGCGGTGTCAAATTTGCTCCGCTGGGAGCAGGAAGCGGCATGATTGGCTTGCCGGGTGATTTCACACCGCCCTCACGCTTTGTTCGCGCAGTCGCATTCTCGCAGACCGCCCGTGAAACCGAAGGTGGCTATGACACCGTTCGTGAGGCCTTCCGTATCCTCGACAATTTCAACATTCCGGCCGATGCTGCCGAAGGCGCACAGGACGATGTCCAATCGGATGACTTGCTTTACAGCGCAACTCAGGTCACGACTGCAAGCGACTCCGAAAACCTTACTTATTATTATCACACGATGTACGACCGGACCGTACATAAGGTCGATCTGAAACAGATCGACTTCGAAAACATGGGTGACGAAATGATCGTCATTCCGACAAGTGGCGATCGCGAACCTACGATCGTTGACATGACGCCGACGAACTAGCGGTTTTTGGCCGGGTAGTCTTCTGCCGTCACTGGAAAAACCCCGGCCAAACCTGCCTGGATTGCTGGCCTCTCTAATTGTCGGTTTTGAATTTCTCAGGGAGTGCATCGGCTTTGTTCATTGTCGTAGCAATCGCTCCGGCGCGATTATTCTCCAAATTGAAGCTTGTATACGCAGCTTCTGTATCGCTG
>JBCCEP010000184.1:0-7972 GCA_039030215.1 Pseudomonadota bacterium | reverse complement strand
GATGATTTGTCGGACAACTGGTTCCGGGATGACATTGGCCGTTTTTCGACGATTGATGAGGATGTTGCTCCGGACCGTTTGCTTGTCTCCGATTACAAGGCCAAGCTTGGTTAAACAACAATCATCGATAGCAGCGTGACCGGGGGAGAACCCGATTGGAAAAACTTGGTGTTGGCATAATTGGTGCCGGAAACATCTCTAAGGCCTATCTGCGACTTGCGCCACTGTTTCGCGGGCTTGAGATCCTGGCAATTGGCGATCTCGATCCGGATGCCTCGAAAAAGCGTGGCGAGGAATTCGGGATCCGGGCCTGCAGTGTCGAAGAATTGCTGGCGGCACCTGATATCGACGTGGTGGTCAATCTAACGATCCCGGCTGCGCATTTTTCTGTCACCCGGAATATTCTTGAAGCGGGCAAGCATGCCTATAGCGAAAAACCGTTCGTACTGTCGGTTGAAGAAGGCAAGGAACTTCAGAAACTTGCTTCCAATAGAAATCTCAGGGTCGGATCTGCTCCGGACACCTTTCTGGGTGGATCACATCAGCAGGCACGTGAATTGATTGATACAGGTTCAATTGGAAAAGTTACTGCGGGGACATGCCATGTGATGAGCCATGGGATGGAAGACTGGCATCCGAATCCGGACTTCTTCTTCCAGCCGGGGGCGGGGCCAATGCTTGATCTTGGTCCCTACTATGTGTCGAACCTGATCCAGTTGATTGGTCCGGTAACGCGGGTTGGCGCGCTTACGACGGCTGCTACCGAGACCCGGACGATTGGGTCAGAGCCGAGACGCGGTGAAGAAATTCCCGTCGATACGCCGACCAATATTCATTCGCTGCTGGAACTTGCGAGCGGCGCGACAATCACATTCTCTGCGAGTTGGGATGTGTGGGCGCATCGCCATGCTCCGATGGAGCTATATGGAACTGAAGGTTCCCTGTTCCTGCCGGATCCGAATTTTTTCGGTGGTAAGTTGGAACGTGCAGGACGTGATGGCAAGATTGGAACAGTGCCAACCGGCGACCACCCGTTTGCTGTTCCGAACGAAGATCATGACGGTATCATGCTGGCAAATTACCGCGTGGCGGGCCTGGCGGAGATGGTTGCCGCGATTTCGGAGGACCGGCCGCATCGCTGTTCAATGGAGCTGGCGTTGCATACCGTCGACGTAATGACCGGTGTTCTCAGGTCGGGCGAAGAAGGCAGTTTTGTCGATATGACGACAAGCTGCGAAAGACCGGCTGCGCTCGGCGCGAAAGAGGCGGAAGAATTGCTCGCCAACTAACAATCCGCGCGGCTGCTTGCCTGATCTTGGCAGAATAGACAGAATTTTCTTGGGCTCACATTTCCACAATGGCGATGTTGACTAATGCAAAGATCATATGTTTGATCGTCGCATGAGCGAGATGATGTATTATGACATGAAACAGGTGGCCGGGCTTGCGCCGAGCCTTTCTGCTCAAGTCGCTCGCGAACTCGGTACGCGAATTGTGTCATCGAATTATCGACCTGGCGATCTGATTGAAGATGAAGTGGCGCTGGCGGAACGCTACCGTGTCAGTCGCTCTGTCATTCGTGATGCTGTCAAAATTCTCGCTGGCAAGGGATTGCTTGAGGTGCGGCGCGGTATCGGTACGCGAGTAAGGTCGCGCCAGAGCTGGGGGTTGTTTGATGACGACATACTGGCATGGTCGCAGGCAGCGCCGGTCGACCCCAGAATGTTGCGCAAATTGATGGAGTTCCGGCAGATCATCGAACCAGAGGCGGCGAGCTGGGCAGCGGAACGAGGTACAGACAGCGACCACAAGCAGGTTGAAGACGCGCTACTGGATATGGAAGCGAATACCGAAAACCTCGATAATTTCATGATGGCAGATGCCTCTTTTCATCGGACCATCCTGCGTGCGACGGACAATGATTTCCTGATCGCATTGGAAGGAGTGATTTTTTCTGCATTGTTGAGCAGTATTAGACTTACAAATTCGATCCCGATGGATAGTATGTCAGCCATACCCTTTCACCGCAGAGTGTTTGAGGCGATCGAAAAACGCGATTCTGGTGGCGCGAAAGCGGAAATGGAGATATTGCTGATTGATGCGAGCGAGCGCTTGGAGGAGCAGCTCAATTCCGCTTGAACTGATTTGGGGGGAAACAAGTTCCGAAACCATTCGGACAAAAATGTTGGCAGGTATAAACGAAATTGGGGCCGACAAAATTCCGCAAGAGCGGGAACATAAAAGAGCAATAAACGGGAGGAAGCCTAATGCTCAAACATATATCCAAAGGACTATTGGCTTGTGTTGCTGCTGCCGGTCTGGCTGCACTAACTACTGCACCGGCTGATGCACAAACGACCAAACTGCGCATTCAGACTCACTACGCTCCGGAGACACCATCTGGTCAGCTGTTGACTGAATTTGTCGACAACATTCAGACCATGTCCAATGGCGAGATCGAAGTTGAAATGTTCTATTCATCTTCGGTGGTGAAGTCGGTGGAAACGTTCGACGCAGCAGCTACCGGAATCCTTGATTGCGACGCAACTGGTGGCGGATATCAGACAGGTAAGAACCCAGCGTTCCAGTTTGTCGGCGACATCATGGGCGGATATGCAACGCCAGTACAGCAGCTTTCATGGCTGTATTACGGTGGTGGCCTGGAAGCAGCGCAGGAGCTCTACAACAAGTATGACATGCAGCTGGTTGGCTGGATTGTATATGGTCAGGAATCCCTTGCCTCGACCAAACCAATCGCGGGTCTGGAAGATCTGAAAGACTGGAAATTCCGTTCACCGCCAGGCATGGAAACCAAGATCTTTGAAAAGCTCGGCGCAAAGCCGATCGTGATGGATTTCACCGAAATCTTCACGGCGCTTGAGTCTGGTATCATTGACGGTGCCGATGCTTCCGGTATCGCGAACAATGTTGGCCTTGGCCTCTATGACATTGCAAAATATGCGAACTATCCCGGTTTCCATTCAATGCCTTCTGACCACATTGCGTGTAACAAGGCCGTCTGGGATGCGATGCCTGAGCATCATAAGCGCATCATGACCATTGCTATCGGTGATACAGCGTTGAAGAGTGCACTTACCTTTGAGAAAAAGAACGCAGAAGCGGTTGCAGATCTCAAGGCAAAGGGCATTACCGTTTCAGCATGGTCCGAAGAAGACCTGCAGGCTTTCCGGACTGCAGCACAGGAAACCTGGCCTGAGTTTGCTTCAACACCTGAAGCGAAGGCACTTGTTGAAAGCCACACAAACTATCTTCGCCAGCTTGGCCTGGTGCAATAGTATCATTCTTGACGATCCGGGCGGCGGTCCTGCCGCCCGGAAACATGCTTCCTTAAAGTTTGGGTTTGCGGGGACAGCATTTTCTACGCTTGAAAACGAATTGATCTGGCGGGAGGGATCAAATGGTTGAACACGAGCGAACGGGACCGGTGGATTGGATCACCTGGAGCTTCAGCCGTGTGGCTATGTGGGCCCCGGCTGCCATTGTGACGATCATCTTCTATGAAGTGTTCATGCGCTACATCCTGTTCAAGCCCACCCTCTGGGTCAACGAGATGTCGCTGTGGATCGGAGGCATGATCTATGTGACTTCCGGGCTTTATGCGATGCAGCAGCGCAGCCATATCCGAATCTATATTGTCTATGACCTGGCGCCACTCTGGCTTCGCCGGGTTTTTGATGTCTTGTCCGTCGTTTGTGTCTGCATCTTTGTCTTCGCGGTGATTTGGGGCGGATTTGGTGAAGCAGCCGCAAAGTTCTTCCGGTGGGAGACCTTCGGTACGGCCTTCGATCCGCCAATTCCCGCGACTGACAAGCCTTTGGTTCTGATCACGCTGTTCGTCCTTGCATTGCAGGCCGTCTCCAACCTCATCCGTGATTGGCCATCAAATCCCATAGTACGCAAGGCGTTCGATATCGGCGTGACGCTGCTCATAATTTATTGCGCATCGTTGGCGATCGATCCATTGATGGCGGGGCCAGACGAGGGTTCCTCTGTTCCATATTACTGGCGTGTCGGGTTGGGTATAACCCTGGCAATTGCGGTCCTTCTTTCAGTGATCGGTCTTATTGTAGACTTCAATCGCACACCGACTCCGATGGAAGAGTCCCACGACCCAGCAGAAGAATTCGATCTTCCTGATGAAGTCCTGTCTGGCCGTCCGCCAGCCGTAGATGCAGCATCCGGTAAGCTAGACGACGAGAAAAAATAAGAAGCCCAGGATTTCACAATGGATATTGGTACCATCTCAATTGTCTTGTTGATTGGCATGCTGTTTCTTCTTGCCATCGGCATGCCGCTCGGCTTCGCGTCAGGATTTCTTGCCGTCGTCGTGATGGTGATGAAGTTCGAACCAACACTTCTGTCCGATCCATTTGTTCATGGCTTTGATTTTGCTGCCTGGACTGCCGGTGATGGAACACTGACACGCCGTTTCGGGTCGGGGCCGATGAACGTTCTTGCCCAACGATTATACGGGATCATGACCAATTACGTCCTGATTTCGGTGCCGTTGTTCATCTTCATGGCGACGTTGCTGGAGCGGTCCGGCATTGCGCGCGACATGTATAACTCCCTGTCCTTATGGATGAACCGTACCCGCGGTGGTATCGCTGTTGTCACCGCACTTATGGCTGTGGTCATGGCGGCGATGTCCGGCATTATCGGCGGCGAGGTCGTGTTGCTGGGCCTGATTGCATTGCCACAAATGCTGCGTCTTGGTTACAACCAGAACCTTGCGATCGGTACGATTTGTGCATCCGGTTCTCTGGGAACCATGATCCCGCCATCCATCGTCCTGATTTTCTACGGTCTGATTACCGAGACATCGATTCATGCGCTGTTCCAGGCAGCGTTCCTGCCGGGCTTCATGCTGGCTGGTTGCTACATCATCTACATTCTGGTTCGCACCCGGATCAATCCGGCGCTGGCCCCTTTGCCGGAGCCATCGCCCGATGACATGACAGGCAGTCAGAAGCTCAGATTCGGTATGGCGCTGCTGGCAGAGATCATCGGCTTCGTTTCAGCCGTCATCGTACTTCGCTACACCTTCTTGCATACGATTGGCGAAATTGAACAGGACACCTGGTTCCAGGATCATTCGACGCCGTTTATTTACGGCCCGATTGCCCTGGTCATGGCTGCCTACATCTTCTTCGTGGCGGGTCTGGATTTTGCCAAGGAGGCCTGGGAAAAGGGCAAGGGGATGGTACAGCCACTTGCCGTCGTGTTTGTTGTTCTCGGCTCCATTTATGGCGGTATCACAGGCATTACCGAAGCCGCAGCGATGGGTTCGGTTGCCGTCCTGCTGCTGATCATTGTCCGGGGAGAATTCTCGTTCAACCTCCTCAAAGAAGCGTCGATGCGAACATTCAAATCGACGGGAACGATTATCTGGGTGACGTTTGGTGCGACTGCGCTTGCCGGAGCCTACACGATTGCAGGCGGGCCCACCTACGTGGCCAATCTGATCGTCGGCTTTGATTTGCCGACCATGGGTGTCATCCTGGTGATGATGGTTGTCTTCCTGTTCCTTGGTGCTTTCATGGACTGGACAGGTATCGTGCTGCTTGTCATGCCGGTCTTCCTGCCGATCGTCCTGAAACTGCCAATCGAGGAACTTGGACTGATCGGTACGCTGGATACACAAACCATGGTCCAGGTCTGGTTTGGGATATTATTCTGCGTCAATATGCAGGTGAGTTTCCTGTCGCCGCCATTCGGGCCGGCGGCCTTCTATCTGAAGTCTGTTGCACCGCCGCATATCACGCTTCCCGATATCTTCCGCGGGTTCCTGCCGTTCATCGGAATGCAGTTGATGATCCTCATGCTGATCCTGCTGGTGCCCAGAATAACCACCGTATTCCTTTGAGGTTGTCGTGTTAAATGCAGAGCAATTGGAGTTTTACAACAAGGAAGGTTATCTGGTTGTTGACGACGTACTGGATCAAGCGACAGTAGTTGATCCGGTCAGGTCGGAATATGCGGCAATACTGGATAGCCTTTATGAAGAGTGGTATTGCGAGGGGCTTGTAGAGCGGTCGCCGGACGGGCTCGATTTTCATCAGAAACTGCTTGCGGCCTATGAGGCTGAATGCGACTGGTTCCAACCCATGGACATCTCCTTGCCGGGAGACAGGATACACGCCGATACGCCGATGCATTTTGGGCCGGCGGTTTTTGATCTTCTGAGAAATGCTCGTTTGCTGGACATTGTCGAAAGCCTTATCGGGCCGGAGATAACCTCAAATCCCATCCAGCATGTGCGCATCAAGCCACCGGCAGAGATGCTGCACGACACAGAACTTCGGGCGCATGTCACCGTCACCGACTGGCATCAGGATCGCGGTGTTGCACTGGCAGAAGCCGATGATACGGCGATGGTAACTGTTTGGTGCGCGATTTCGGACGCAACGATCAAGAATGGTTGCCTGCAGGTTATTCCGGAAGCGCACAGGAAGGGAATGCTGCCGCATTGCCCGAAACTGCAAACTGCGATTGCCGACGGGTTTGTTGATGTCAATCAGGGCTTGCCTTTGCCGGTCAAAAGTGGCGGCATCGTGCTTTTGCACCCCCTTACGCCGCATGCGTCCCTGGTAAATCACACCGACGGTTTCCGGTGGTCGTTTGATATTCGTTATAACCGGACTGGCGAACCCACCGGCAGGGCACATTTTCCTGAATTTGTTGCCCGTAGTCGCGCGAATCCTGATAGCGTGTTACAGGATTGGCGCGAATGGCGGTCAATGTGGGAAGAGGCTCGAGCCAGACTTGCAACAGCCCCGCATATTGCAATTCATCGCTGGAATTCCGACGCTCCGCATTGCGCTTGAAATACTGAGTTTTCTTCCTGTCTCTCGTCCGAAAATTGAATGGTAGAAACGGCATTTGTCACGGATTGTTGCAGGCAGCAAATATCAAGCAGAATTTTTGAACACTGGACACGAAAAACTGGAGCCAGAGCATGTCAAAACCATCCATTGGATTTATTGGCCTTGGCCTGATGGGATCGGCCATGTGCCGGCGCCTTCGTAAATGCGGCTATCCGCTTACGGTTCTTGCCAACCGTTCGCGAGCGAATATCGATGCAGCAATCGCCGATGGTGCGACCGAGGCATTCAGTGCGCGCGAACTGGCAAAGCGAAGCGATATCGTCATGCTGTGTCTGGACACATCAGCTTCGGTTGAAAGCCGGATGTATGGTGCGGAAGGTGTCATCAGCGGCTTGAAGAGCGGTGCGAAGGTGATTGATTTCGGTACCTCCCTGCCGGCATCAACCCGGGCAGTCGGCAATGCTGTCGCCAGAGTCGGCGGTGTTTATCTGGACGCGCCTCTTGGGCGGACTCCTGCGCATGCAGAGGAAGGCAAGTTGAACATCATGTGCTCCGGTGATGAAGCCGCCTTCAACATGATCAAACCGGTGCTGAATGATCTTGGCGAGAACGTGTTCCATCTGGGCGCTCTTGGTTCAGGTCATACGGTGAAGCTGATCAATAATTTCTTTGCCATGACGACGGCCAATTCCATGTGCGAGGCGTTTGCCCTGGCGGATAAAACGGGCATAGAACGGCAGAAACTCTATGATGTGATGTCGGCCGGGCCATTGCATTCCGGCATGATGGATTTCATTAAAGGCTATGCGATTGACGGCATACCCGATCAGCTTGCGTTTTCGGTTGGTAATGCACGCAAGGATATCGGCTATTACATAAATATGGCCGAGGGAGCTGGCGTTGAAAGCATCATGTCTGTTGGCGCTGACAAGGCTCTTGGCCTTGCGGTCGATCATGGAAACAGCGCCCAAATGGTCGCGCAAATGACGGACTTTTTCGCCGAGTTGTTCAGCGGGCAAAACGAAGAACCGAATAGCAGCTAATGGCTGGGCTGCCCCCAAGGGCCAATGAGCACCGCCCGACGGCGGCAATTGTGCTAATCCTGTTTGCCTATCTGTTCTTTT
>JBCCEP010000183.1:0-7998 GCA_039030215.1 Pseudomonadota bacterium | reverse complement strand
GCCGGCAGCGGCCGCGTAGTCGAGGCGACCCCGATCATCGACGTGACGCGAAAGGAAGCTTTATTGCGGCCTGAACCTTGTTTGCAAAGATGTTGGTAGAGCCGGAAATTGTTCCTGCCGTACCTATCGATAGACCGTCCCAAATCATCGCTTCGGAAGAGGGATAGACATCGAAATCCTCGGAGACGCCGCCGGTTGCTTCGACGATTGCGCGGGACTGCTCGAAGTCGCCGCTGCTGTCCTTGAGGCCGGCGATAATCGGGCCGAAGGATTTTCTGAGACGAACGACCAGATCCGGTGAGAGCGGAACCTGTGACATTTGCGGGAAATGGTACATGTAGATCCTGAGATCATCTTTCCCGATCGCGTCTACCAGTTGCGCAAAGTAGGCGTACAAGCCATCGTCGGAGACGCCTTTATAATAGTAAGGTGGCAGCACGAGCACATTGATGTATCCCGCATCATAGGCTGCTCTCGTTAGTGCAATACAGTCGCCGGTAGCGGGTGCGCCAGTACCGAAGATCACGCGGTCGCGTTCAATCCCGGCATTTGCAAAGGCATCGGGAAGTGCCAGTCGATCCTGCATGGAAATCGAGGTACCTTCACCGGTTGTTCCGGTCGGCGCCACTCCATCGCAACCGCCGTCAGACAATAGGTGCTCGCAATAGGCGATGAGCTTGGAGATTGCGAGGGATCCGTCGGCGTTAAATGGCGAGACCGCGGCAGCATATACTCCGCGCCGGGCTTTACTCATAAGGCAGTCCTTTGATGTTTTATCGAATTAGACAAGTCTATTTTTCCTGTTGCGGTTTGTTGGTTACCACTACCTTGATGGCGTCATCGATCCGCTCCTTGGCGTAGCGAAGTGCGGTCGGCAAATCCTCCATCGGAAAGGTGTGGGTATGAATCAGACTGGCATCGAAGCGGTTCTCGGCCATGAACGCCATGGCGCGGTGGGTCGCTGAACGACCTTCGCCGCGGATGCCGTAAAGGTAGATGTTGTTTACGGCCATATAACCGAGGTCGAAATTTACCGGCTTCTTGGGAAACGCTGCCAGACAAATTCTTCCGCCGCGATTGGTCATATGGACCGATTGATTGACGGTAGTTTCGTTGCCGGCACAGTCAATCACGTAGTCAGCGCCCTTGCCGGTCAATTCCTTGACCCTGGCAACGGGATCCTCGTTCTTGGGATTGATGATGTAGTCGGCACCGAGCTTGCGCCCGATCTCGTTTCGATTGTCGCGTGTGCCGACCAGAACAACCGGGGAGGCGCCCAGTGCCTTTGAGACCGCAACCGCCAGCAAACCAATCGGTCCAGGCCCGATGACCACCACGCTTTCGCCAGCGACCAGGCCACCAAGTTCCGTCAGGCCATACATGGATGTCCCGGCAGTGACGACGAGCGTTGCCACCTCGTCCGACATGGTGTCTGGAACACGGATCATCGTGTTGATGTTGTTGATGGCATATTCGGCAAAACCGCCATTGGTGGTGAAGCCGTTTGCCCGGTGTCCCTTGTCGACGTCGCCATAGTTCAGGCCGTAATTATGGCAGGAAGTGTACATGCCCATGCGGCAACGTTTGCATTGTCCGCAACCGGCATGAATTTCGACCGTGACGCGATCACCGATCTCGAATTCGTCAACACCGGGACCAAGAGCGGCAATCGTGCCCATATATTCATGGCCGGGTGTGAAGTTCTTGTTGAAAGGCGGGCCACCCTCGATCAGCGCAGGTGTTCCATATTCCAGGATCTCCAAATCGGTGGCGCAGATTGCGACCGCATCAATGCGGACAAGTGCTTCCGACCGGCCGGGGACGGGTACAGGCTTGTTGATCAACGTCAGTTCTTCCGGGTCTCCCAAAACCCAGGCCCGCATTTGACTTGGTACCGGCACTTGTTCTGATGCCTTGACACCCTGCCATCTTTGTTCGTGGCTTAACTGACCACTGTTCATATTTTTCTCCGGTCGACACTTTACAATATTGGTTGACCAATTTATAGAAATATGGTGCCAATTGGCTGTCGATGAATTTTTTAGCTTATACCAATAATTTGGGTATTGATAGTCTGTAATTTGTGCCAAATAAGAAAATATATGCAGATATGGGTGCACCATTTTTGTAAGAATATTGAATTGGTTGACCAATGATTAGTGAAACTCTGTCCGATGTTCGAGCATGGCTGGCCGCTGAAAAGACTGAGGTCGGCGATCGCCTGCCCCCCGAGCGAAAACTTGCCGAACAGCTCGGGATCAGTAGGGCTGAATTGCGCAAGGCGTTGATGATTCTTGAATCGGAAGGTCACGTGGAGCGCAGGATGGGTTGTGGAACTTTCCTGACCCTACCTGCTTCACATCCTCACAAGGGAGAGACATACCGGGACATTACCGGGCTTGCCGAGCGGACGGGACCACATGAGGCTATGATGGCCAGATTGTCACTGGAACCCGAACTTGCGCTATTGGCTGCACTTCATGCCACGCCCCGGCAGTTGGCTGAACTTAAACGCCTATCGCAGGCCATGCGTGATGCCCAGACATGGTTGGCTTATGAAAAACTGGATTCGGCCTTTCACGACATGATCGCTCAAAGCTCGGGAAATGCTCTCCTGCACGAAGTACACAGAATCATCAATGATGTTCGCAGAATTGTGGTCTGGCGACGTTTAAGCCCGCAAGATGCCAAACCTTCAAGCGATTACCATTCATTTGACGAACATGACGCAATAGTCGCCGCTTTAGAGGACCGGGACAAGACGCGGGCACAAAACCTGATGCGTCGGCATCTGAAATCCACGTTGGAAGCGATGACGCAGGACGAATGAAATCAACCAAACAACAATCTACAAACAGGATTAGATAATGATTGACTTGTATACCTGGACCACCCCGAACGGCCGTAAAGTTTCGATTATGCTGGAAGAGTTGGGTGTTGAATACAAAGCCCATCCGATAGACATCAGCAAGGGTGACCAACATGCGCCGGATTTTCTGGCAATCGCTCCCAACAACCGGATTCCGGCTATCGTCGATCAGGACAATGGCCTGCAGCTGATGGAAAGCGGCGCTATCCTGATGTATCTGGCCGACAAATACGGGAAATTCCAATGTGAAGGCGAAGAGCGTTGGCGCATGATCGAGTGGCTGATGTGGCAGATGGGCGGGGTTGGCCCGATGCTTGGCCAGGTCCATCACTTTGTGAAATACAACAAAGGTAAATCGGAGTATTCCGAAGAGCGTTACTCGACCGAAGCGCATCGTCTCTACCGGGTATTGAATACCCGGTTGGAAGGCCGTGACTTTGTCGCCGGTGAAGGTAAAGGCGAATACACGATTGCGGATATTTCGATCTGGCCCTGGATTTCGCGGTTCGATTGGCAGGAAGTCGATCTCGACGAGTACAAGAATGTGCGGGATTGGTATGTACGGATCGCGGAACGTCCGGGGGTACAACGTGGCTATCACGTTCCGAAATACGTCAACGACGTCACCATGCCGTGAGGGCTGGAAACCACAGATGACCAATTCTATCCGGAGTCGGTTGGCGTCTGAGTGAATTGCCGCAGGAGAAAAATAAATGAAACAGGTTGAAGCTGCGGTAATCGGTACGGGTTGGTGTGGCGGTATTCGCGCCGTCACACTGGCCCAATCAGCACTGGTCGACAAACTCCATATCTGCGAAATCCGTCCCGACAGGCTGGAGGAAGTCAAACAAATGACCAATCCGGCCACGGCAACGCTGGATTACAATGACATTATTGAAAATCCGGATATCGAGGTCGTCTACATATCGACGACGCCTGAAAATACGCATTACCCCATTGCACGTGCCTGTTTGAAGGCGGGCAAGCATGTGTTGCTGGAAAAGCCGATTGCCCTGGAATTGTGGGAAGCCGATGAGCTGATCGCGATTTCCAAGGCGAACCGGGTAAAGTTCACCATTGGTTATTCCCAGCGGTTCAGTCCAAAAATTGCCTATGCGAAGAAATCAATTGCCGAAGGAAAGTTGGGCAAGGTCGTCAACGTTATGGTCAGCCGCCATCTTTCACGAAACCTTGGCAAGAAAATTGCCAATCGTGTGAAACTGTCGCCTGCAGCGATGGAGTCCACTCATGATCTGGATTTTGTGTTCTGGCTGCTGGAGCCTGCCAAGCCGGTTCGCATCTATTCGCAGGGCGCCTATGGCTACATGCAGGAACTAAACGGGTCTTATGATTGCATGTGGTCTACTGTAACAATGGATGACGGCACGCTTGTCGTGGTTGGAGGTGGTTGGAACCTTCCGCCCAGCTATCCGAATTATTGCGGTACCTGGATCGAGATAACCGGTACCGAAGGAGCGCTCATTCTTGATGATACTTCGCGCGACAACTGGCTTAATACGGTCAGCGCCGGAACGGAATATCCAATGTCGACCATGCCGGGCGAGCATGTTGATCATGTGTTTGCCGGGCAGATGGGTCCTGAAACCATTCATTTTCTGGAATCGGTACTTCTCGACCAACCGGTCATGGTGAAACCTGAACATGCTCGAATGGTGATGGAAGCCTATTCTGCAGCGGATGTTTCGGCGGAAATCAACGAGCCCGTCAATCTGCCGCTATCGAATGAAGCGCTTTCGAACCTGGCGGATCTGAAACAAGCCCAGTAATGAAAGGGCAGCCATGACAGAGCTCAACCTTCCCGCAAAGGCCCGTATTGGTATTGTTGGGCTGGGCCAGATGGGTTCTGGCATCTCCAGAAACCTGGATCGTTCCGGGATGCTGTCTTATGCGTGGGATTTGCAACCCGAGCGATTTTCGCAGGCAGGTTTCTCCGATGATGTCGCGTTAAAGACCGTCCCCGAAATGCGCGGTCAGTGCGACGTGATCTTTTTTACGGTGCCTTCCACCGATGATATTGCGTCAGCACTTGACGGAACATCCGGACGACCGGACCAGATCCTGATCGATCTCACCACTTCCGATCCTGAAGCCAGCAAATCTCTTGCTGTACAGTTGGCAGAGGAGGGAAGTCATTATCTTGATGCTGCAATGACCGGTGGTGCGGCAGGAGCGGATGCCGGAAACCTGACGCTGATGATGGGCGGGGATGATGAAATTGTGCAGGCGTGCGAACCAATCTTACGGGTAATCTCGAAAACACGGTTTCATTTGGGTCCGGTTGGTTCAGGGCATGCAATGAAGCTCGTACATAACATGATTTTGCATTCGAACTTTCTGGCAAATTGTGAGGGATTGCAGCTTGCGCAAAAATCTGGCTTGGATCTGAACCAAGCGGTCGCAGTGCTCAACGCTGGTAACGCCCGGAGTTTTGTTAGTGAGGTTCGCTTTCCAAGGGATATCTTGAGCGGTTCGATGGATGGCCGCTCCAAAATCTCGAACCTGGAGAAAGATCTGGGTTTGGCGATGGACTACGCCGAAAGGTCCGATTCAAGGACGCCGTTTGGTGCTTTAACCCGTGCAATTTTAGGTCAGGCGGTCGAAACCGGGCAGGGCGAACTCGATTTTACAAACCTTTTTCCGGAATATGAGCTTCTGGTCGAACAGGTGGATCACAAGAAATGAGTAGAACCGTGGGATTATTCGGGCTTGGGCTTGTCGGAATGGCAGCAGCCGGTCGATTGCTGGAAAGTGGTTATGATGTCGTAGGCTTTGATCCCAGCGGGGACAGGATAAAACTGCTCCAACAAGCTGGCGGTGAAAGTGCCGATGCAGATCTGATCTGGCAAAAGGCAAGCGTGATTTTTGTTGCGGTGTTTGATACCGACCAACTCGCGGCGTTGGTTGAAGGCGCGCCCACGCGCAGTGAAGCAATCCTGATTGTGCTTAGTACCTGTGATCCGGATCGGATGGCCGAAATCGGTAAAGCTGCGGAGGCGAAAAGTATCGAACTCATCGAAGCGCCGCTTTCCGGCACGAGCAAGCAGTTGGCGAAGGGCGATGCGGTGTTTTTCGTCGGCGGAAATGTGAGCTGCGTTGATCGTCTTGCAAGCCTGTTTGGTGCGATGGGCAAAACGCATCATTACGTTGGGGAACTGGGTAATGGAAACCGTACAAAGCTGGCGATAAACCTGATACTCGGCTTGAACCGGGCTGCATTGGCCGAAGGCCTTGTCCTTGCGGAGCGCCTTGGTTTGGAGCCTGGGGAATTCCTGAAACTCGCACAGGGCTCGGCGGCCAATTCTGCGGTCATGGCAACAAAGGGACCCTTGATGGTTAGCCAAGATTTCAACCCGCAAGGCCGGATATCGCAGTCATACAAGGATTTCAGCCTAATTGTGGGTGCCGCGAACTCGGTCGACCAAAAATTGCCGTTTGGTGAAACCTATTTGGCCATGATGAATGACTGTATCGAAAATGGGGAAGAAGCCTTCGATAATGCTGCAATTATTTCCGCAATCAGCCGTCAGGCCTCAGACAAATCGTGATCGCCATTCGATCCGTAACATTCAATCTTGTATTATAAGGCATCTCCACTGCTAACCACGCTCAGCAAGCAGGTGCCGGGAAACAATTACCCGCATGATTTCATTCGTGCCCTCCAGGATTTGGTGTACCCGTAGATCACGAACGATTTTTTCAATTCCGTAATCTGCCAGATAACCATAGCCACCATGCAATTGGAGGGCATCGTTTGCGACCTCAAACGCAACATCGGTGACAAATGCCTTTGCCATTGCGCAGTGTTTTGAAGCATCAGCTGTCTCATGGTCCAGTTTCCAGGCAGCCTGTCGCAAAAAGGTTCTGGCTACCTGCAGCCTGATTTCCATATCTGCAAGACGGAACTGCAACGCCTGAAACTGGTCGATTGTTTTACCAAAAGCCTTGCGCTCGCCCATATAGGCAAGCGCTGCATCAAGGGCAGCCTGCGCACCGCCAAGGGCTGACGCGGCAATATTCAGTCTTCCGCCGTCCAGACCTGCCATTGCATAAACAAAACCGTGGCCTTCTTCGCCAATCAGGTTTTGTGCCGGTATGTGACAATCATCAAACTGAACCTGCGCAGTGGGTTGTGCACGCCAACCCATTTTTTGTTCCAATGCACCGAAAGAAAGCCCTTGCGTGCCGGCTTCAATCAGGACTGCAGAAATTCCTTTCGGGCCATCCTCACCGGTTCTGACCATGGTGAGGTATATATCGGAATAGCTGCCGCCTGAAATGAAAGCCTTGGTTCCATTCAACCTGTAGCCTTCATTGGTCCTTTCTGCTCGTGTTCTCAATGCGGCGGCATCTGATCCCGAACCCGGTTCGGTGAGGCAATAAGAATAGAACTTTTTCATTGTGCAGAGATCAGGCAGCCAGCTCGCCTTGGTCTCAGACGAGCCGAATTTGTCGATCATGCCGCCGCACATGTTGTGGATCGACAGCATGGAAGCGACAGCGGGACAGGACATGGAAAGCGCTTCGAAGACCAATGTCGCGTCGAGCCGGCTCAATCCTGAGCCGCCGGACTCAGGCGAAACGTAAATTCCACCCAAGCCCAGTTCGGCAACCTTTGCCCACAATGATTTGGGAATGGTTCCTGCCTGTTCCCATTCAAGGGCAAATGGCGCGATATGTTCCTGGCCAAAGGCCAAGGCCATATCGAAGATTGCCGATTGTTCCTCGGTTACAGCAAAATCCATAGGCTAGATCCTGAGTCCATAAAGGCGAACCGCATTCTCCGCAAATATCTGATCGACCGCGTTTGGTGCGTGTTTGCGAACCAATGTTTCCGCGGCAGAAACCACGGACTGATAGTCACCGGCCAGATTGCAAACCGGCCAATCGGAACCAAACAAAAGCCGGTCGGGCCCAAAGACTTCAATCGTCTTGGCGACATAAGGCTCAAGATCGTCGACGGTCCATGCTTGCCAATCTGCTTCCGTAATCATGCCGGAAATCTTGCACCAGACATTGTCGAAGCCGGCGAGCTCCGTCATTAAATCCTGCCAGGGCTGCATCTCGCCGGCGGCAATTCGTGGCTTGGATATGTGATCCATCACAAAACT
>JBCCEP010000182.1:0-8020 GCA_039030215.1 Pseudomonadota bacterium | reverse complement strand
TTGATACGATGACTGGAAAACGGATGAAAAGCGCCCGCGAGGGCATTGATCGCAATAAGCTTTATTCATTGGATGAAGCGGTTGAATTGGTAAAGGCAGGTGCCAAAACCAAGTTTGACGAGACGGTTGAGGTCGCGATGACCCTCGGCGTCGACCCCCGGCATTCCGACCAGATGGTCCGTGGTGTCGTCAATCTGCCGAACGGCACGGGCAAGTCCGTGCGTGTGGCGGTTTTTGCTAAAGGCGACAAGGCTGACGAAGCCAAGGAAGCCGGTGCAGACATTGTTGGCGCCGAAGACTTGGTCGAAATTGTACAGTCGGGAAAGATCGATTTCGATCGCTGCATCGCAACACCCGACATGATGCCGCTGGTAGGCAGGCTTGGTAAGGTTCTCGGTCCGCGCGGCATGATGCCGAATCCGAAGGTCGGTACCGTAACGCCGGACATTGGCAATGCCGTACAGGCGTCAAAGGGCGGTGCGGTTGAGTTTCGTGCCGAAAAGGCCGGAATTGTGCATGCCGGTGTCGGCAAGGCTTCCTTCGAAGCCAAGCAGATTGAGGAAAACGTCCGCGCGCTCGCCGATGCGGTGATGAAGGCAAAGCCGGCAGGTGCCAAGGGCACTTACGTCAAAAAGGTAGCCATTTCTTCGACAATGGGCCCGGGCGTGAAAGTGGATCCGTCAAGCGTACAGAGCGCCTGACGAAAGAGTTTCCTGGGTCGGCATCGCCAATCCAGGAATAAATCCGGCGGCTTGCCGCCGGTGCCGCGAGAACAAGCCAAACGGTTTGCACTTGCGGTTCCTGTCCGAGATTGCAGGTGGCGCTCTTCGGAGTGGCCTTAATGCCGGGAAACCTGGCCTGCATGAGATGGGGGTGAGAACAGGATTTTGATGCGAATTGCATCGATATTCGGTTCGAACTCGAAAGCCTTGCGCTGTTACTGGCCATTAAGGCCGGTACATCCGCCAGGGGACAGGACCTAGAGACGTCGTTTGGGTGCTGTCCCGCGTGAAAACGAGGGCGGAGAAAAACGGCAAAGGCAACCGGCGGGCCGCATGGTCCGTCAAACTGGAGTGACAGAAGTGGAAAGAGCGGAAAAACGTGAGTTTGTAGCCTCCATGCACGATGCGTTTGCGAACGCAGGTGCCGTGGTTGTTGCACACTACACCGGTCTGACCGTTTCCGAGATCAGTGCGTTTCGCGCAAAGGTCAGGGAAGCGGGCGGAACCGTCAAGGTCGCGAAAAACCGTCTTGCCAAGATCGCTCTTCAGGGAACGGAAGCAGAGCATATGTCCGAATTGTTCCAGGGTCAGACCCTGGTTGTCTATTCGGCAGACCCGATTGCTGCTCCCAAGGCTGCTGTGGATTTCGCCAAGTCCAATGACAAACTTGTCATTCTTGGTGGTGCCATGGGGCCGACAAGCCTCGACGAAGGCGGCATCAAGGCACTTGCTGCATTGCCGTCACTTGATGAACTGCGCGCGAAGATTGTTGGCATGATTTCAACGCCAGCAACACGGATCGCACAGGTTGTCAACGCACCTGCAGGCCAGCTTGCACGTGTCGTCGGAGCATATTCCCAGAAGGACGAAGCGGCGTAAGGCCGTTTTCGCATCTGTCAAAGTTCGAACCGATAAGGAAGTAGACAAATGGCTGATCTAACAAAGATCGTTGAAGACCTTTCAAACCTGACTGTCCTGGAAGCTGCAGAGCTTTCCAAGATGCTTGAAGAAAAATGGGGCGTTTCTGCCGCAGCACCCGTTGCAGTAGCAGCTGCAGCCGGTGGTGGCGGTGAAGCCGCTGCAGCAGAAGAAAAGGATGAGTTCGATGTCATCCTCGCTGAAGCTGGCGCCCAGAAGATCAACGTGATCAAGGAAGTGCGCGCACTTACTGGTCTTGGCCTCAAGGAAGCCAAGGATCTGGTCGAAAGCGCACCGAAGGCGGTCAAGGAAGCTGTCGCCAAGGCAGAAGCTGAAGAGATCAAGAAGAAGCTCGAAGATGCAGGTGCAAAAGTCGAGCTGAAGTAATTTTGGACCAGGCTGGCAATTCGCTGGCCTGGATCTGTCGAGTTCAGGCTCCGGGTGGAATTCTGCCCGGAGCCAAACTGCTCCAGGAACGACAGTGTTTTAGGAGCATTTTACGAAGGTCGGACGATGGGATGGTCCGAATTGCGGTAAGGCCGCCGATGGTATTGGCGGAAGAGTAGCGTAAGGCCGGGTTTTGCCCGGTGCCGGAATAACAACCGGCAAGGGCGCATATTGGCGAACTCAGTTTGCCGAATGTGTGCTGGCCCGAAATCGGGTCGATTGTATGGACATAGTGAAGACGTCAGCCGCGAACACTCACGAGGAGCGAAAATGGCTCAAGCGAAGAAATCCCAATCCGTTCAATTTAATGGTCGTAAACGGGTTCGCAAATTTTTTGGTCACATAACCGAAGTTGCAGAAATGCCGAACCTTATCGAGGTTCAAAAGGCATCCTATGATCAATTCCTGATGGTAGAGGAGCCCGAAGGTGGGCGCCTTGACGAAGGTCTGCAGGCCGTATTCCGGTCAGTATTTCCGATATCGGATTTTTCCGGCGCCTCGATGCTGGAATTCGTGCGCTATGATTTCGAAGCGCCGAAATACGATGTAGAGGAATGCCGCCAGCGAGACATGACATTTGCAGCACCACTAAAAGTCACGCTGCGCCTTATCGTGTTCGACATCGATGAGGAAACCGGCGCAAAGTCGATCAAGGACATCAAGGAGCAGGACGTCTATATGGGCGACATGCCCCTGATGACGAATAACGGTACCTTCATCATCAACGGTACAGAACGCGTCATCGTTTCCCAGATGCACCGTTCGCCTGGCGTATTTTTCGATCACGACAAGGGCAAGACCCATTCCTCGGGCAAACTGTTGTTTGCTGCCCGGGTAATTCCATATCGCGGCTCGTGGCTCGACATCGAGTTCGACGCCAAGGATGTGGTTCATGCGCGTATCGACCGCCGCCGCAAGATCCCGGTGACGTCGCTATTGATGGCGCTTGGTCTGGATCCTGAAGAAATTCTCGAGACCTTCTACACAAAGTCGATGATCACCAGCGACGGCGAAGGTTGGCGCATCCCGTTCGACCCCGACACAATGCGTGGCGGCAAGGCCGAAAGCGACATGATTGACGCTGACAGTGGTGAAGTCGTTCTCGAAATGGGAAGAAAACTGACCGCGCGCGTTGTTCGTCAACTGAGCGAAAAGGGTCTGAAGGCGATCCGCGTTTCGGATGAACAGCTTTATGGCCGCTACGTCGCGCAGGACATCGTCAACATGGAAACCGGCGAGATTTATCTCGAGGCTGGTGACGAGTTGGACGAAAAGTCTGTTGAGCTGCTGAAGGAGCAGAAATTCTCCGAATTGCCGCTTCTCAACATCGACCACGTCAATGTTGGTGGATATATCCGCAATACGCTCGCCGCAGACAAGAATGAATCCCGTCAGGACGCGCTGTTCGACATCTACCGGGTTATGCGCCCGGGTGAGCCGCCGACAATGGAAACGGCGGAAGCCATGTTCCAGTCGCTGTTCTTTGACGCCGAACGTTATGACCTTTCTGCCGTCGGTCGTGTGAAAATGAACATGCGCCTCGACCTTGATGCAGAAGATACCGTACGCGTATTGCGCAAGGAAGATATCCTGGCGGTCGTCAAGACGCTCGTCGATCTGCGCGATGGCCGTGGCGAAATTGACGACATCGACAACCTCGGCAACCGCCGCGTACGTTCTGTCGGTGAGTTGATGGAAAATCAGTACCGCGTCGGTCTGCTCCGCATGGAACGCGCGATCAAGGAACGCATGTCATCCATCGAAATTGACACGGTCATGCCGCAGGATCTGATCAACGCCAAACCGGCGGCTGCTGCAGTGCGCGAGTTCTTTGGTTCCTCACAGCTGTCGCAGTTCATGGACCAGACCAACCCGCTTTCGGAAATTACCCACAAGCGCCGGCTTTCGGCACTTGGGCCAGGTGGTCTGACGCGTGAGCGCGCTGGCTTTGAGGTCCGCGATGTTCATCCGACCCATTATGGTCGCATCTGCCCGATTGAAACGCCGGAAGGCCCGAATATTGGTCTGATCAACTCATTGGCGACATTTGCCAGGGTCAACAAATATGGCTTCATCGAAAGCCCGTATCGCAAGATTGTCGATGGGAAGGTCACGGATGAAGTTGTCTATCTGTCGGCCATGGAGGAAGCCCGTTACACGGTTGCACAGGCAAATGCCGATCTTAATGACGATGGCAGTTTTGCCAGCGAATTCGTTGTCTGTCGTCATGCCGGCGACGTGATGATGGTTCCGCGCGATAATGTGCACCTGATGGATGTTTCGCCCAAACAGCTTGTTTCTGTTGCGGCAGCCCTTATTCCGTTCCTCGAAAACGATGATGCGAACCGCGCATTGATGGGTTCCAACATGCAACGTCAGGCTGTTCCGCTTGTAAGGGCCGAAGCACCTTATGTGGGAACCGGCATGGAAGCCGTTGTGGCTACCGATTCCGGTGCAGCAATTGGTGCCCGCAGAACCGGCATTGTCGATCAGGTCGACGCAACCCGTATCGTTGTTCGTGCGACCGAGGATCTCGATCCTTCCTCCTCTGGTGTCGACATCTACCGGCTGCAGAAATATCAGCGTTCGAACCAGTCAACCTGTATCAATCAGCGCCCGCTTGTTCGGGTGGGTGATACGGTTTCCAAGGGTGACATCATTGCAGATGGTCCTTCAACCGATCTCGGTGATCTGGCACTCGGTCGTAACGTGCTTGTCGCGTTCATGCCGTGGAACGGATACAATTTCGAAGACTCCATCCTTCTTTCCGAGCGGATCGTTCGGGACGACGTATTCACTTCGATCCATATCGAGGAATACGAAGTCATGGCCCGCGATACTAAGCTGGGTCCGGAAGAAATTACCCGTGATATTCCAAATGTTTCCGAGGAAGCCTTAAAGAACCTTGATGAGGCCGGAATAACCTATATCGGTGCCGAGGTCGGACCTGGCGATATCCTCGTCGGCAAGATCACGCCGAAAGGCGAAAGCCCGATGACGCCGGAAGAAAAGCTTCTGCGTGCCATCTTCGGTGAAAAGGCCTCCGATGTCCGCGACACCTCATTGCGGATGCCGCCAGGTGGCTTCGGTACAGTCGTGGAAGTTCGTGTCTTCAACCGTCACGGTGTGGAGAAGGACGAGCGCGCCATGGCAATCGAGCGCGAGGAAATCGAAGCGCTTGCAAAAGACCGCGATGACGAGCAGTCAATTCTTGACCGCAACGTCTATGGCCGTCTGTCGGACATGTTTGTCGGCAAGGAAGGCGTGGCCGGGCCGAAAGGCTTCCGCAAGGGCACAAAACTGACCGAGGAACTGCTTGCGGACTATCCGCGCTCCCAATGGTGGCAGTTCGCGGTATCCGACGAAAAGCTTCAGGGCAAGATCGAAGCCCTTCGCAACCAGTATGATGAATCGAAGTCTCAGCTTGAGCAACGCTTCATGAACAAGGTTGAGAAGCTGCAGCGCGGAGACGAAATGCCTCCGGGCGTGATGAAGATGGTCAAGGTCTTTGTTGCGGTCAAACGCAAGATCCAGCCAGGCGACAAGATGGCCGGGCGTCACGGAAACAAGGGTGTTGTATCCCGTATCCTGCCGGTTGAGGACATGCCTTTCCTGGAAGATGGAACCCATGCGGACATCGTGCTCAATCCGTTGGGCGTGCCGAGCCGCATGAATGTCGGGCAAATCCTTGAAACCCATCTGGGCTGGGCCTGCGCAGGCATGGGTCGCAAGATTGGCGGTCTCATTGAGGCCTACAAGGAGAGCGGCGATGTGAAGCCATTACGCGAGGAGATCAGCAGTTTTTACGGATCGAATGAGCGCAATGAACCGGTTTCGCAATATGATGATGAGTCCATCCTGCGTCTGGGCGACCAGCTAAAGGACGGGGTCTCGATCGCAACACCGGTCTTTGACGGCGCGCATGAGGCCGACATCGTAAAGCTGTTGGAGCAGGCAGGTCTGCACTCTTCCGGCCAAAGCACCGTCTATGACGGTCGGACCGGCGAGGCATTCGATCGGCAGGTGACCATGGGTTACATCTATATGCTCAAGCTGCACCATCTGGTCGATGACAAGATCCATGCCCGTTCAATCGGCCCATATTCGCTTGTTACCCAGCAGCCGCTGGGTGGTAAGGCGCAATTTGGCGGACAACGCTTCGGTGAGATGGAGGTCTGGGCGCTGGAAGCTTATGGCGCTGCTTACACCTTGCAGGAGATGCTCACCGTCAAATCCGATGACGTGGCCGGTCGTACAAAGGTTTATGAAGCCATTGTCCGCGGCGACGATACGTTCGAAGCCGGTATTCCGGAGAGCTTCAACGTTCTCGTCAAGGAAATGCGTTCGCTTGGCCTCAATGTTGAGTTGGAAAACGTTGAAGTGCCGCCGCATGACGCCGAGCAGATAGAGGACGATGTTCAGGAAGCGGCAGAATAACCGCAGGAGTAGAGGCGGCCCGCATTAGGGCCGTCTTCGAAGTCTGGTTACTAAATTTATCGGCATTCGCATTGTCATAATTACCGCGAATACCGACAACGGGACAGGACAGTGTCCCAAGGAGACGGCACCATGAACCAAGAGGTCATGAATCTCTTCAACAATCCTGCGGCATCGCAGAATTTCGACTCAATTCGAATTTCGATCGCATCGCCGGAGAAAATCCATTCCTGGTCTTTCGGCGAAATCAAGAAGCCGGAGACAATCAACTACCGTACGTTCAAACCGGAACGTGATGGACTATTCTGCGCGCGCATCTTCGGCCCCGTAAAGGACTATGAATGCCTCTGCGGCAAATACAAGCGGATGAAGTACAAAGGCGTCATCTGCGAAAAATGCGGCGTTGAAGTCACTCTGTCACGCGTACGGCGTGAACGGATGGGCCACATCGAATTGGCTGCACCGGTTGCGCATATCTGGTTTTTGAAGTCACTGCCTTCGCGCATCGGCCTGCTGCTCGATACGACACTCAAGGATCTGGAGCGGGTCCTGTATTTTGAAAACTACATCGTGACCGAGCCCGGCCTGACCTCGCTGAAGGAGCACCAGCTTCTGAGCGAAGAAGAGTACATGCTCGCCGTCGACGAGTTTGGTCAGGATTCCTTCACCGCGATGATTGGTGCCGAGGCGATCCACGACATTCTTGCCGCCATGGATCTGGAAAAGGTGGCGGCCCAGTTGCGCGTGGAGCTGGCTGAAACCGGCTCGGAATTGAAGCAGAAGAAGCTGCTCAAGCGCCTGAAAGTCGTTGAAAGCTTCATCGATTCCGGTAATCGGCCTGAATGGATGATCATGAAGATTGTCCCGGTCATTCCACCGGATCTTCGGCCATTGGTTCCGCTCGACGGTGGCCGCTTTGCAACGTCAGATCTCAACGATCTGTACCGTCGCGTCATCAACCGTAACAATCGACTGAAGCGTCTGATCGAACTGCGCGCTCCGGATATCATTATCCGGAACGAAAAGCGCATGCTGCAGGAATCGGTCGATGCCCTGTTCGACAACGGTCGCCGCGGCCGGACAATTACCGGCGCCAATAAGCGTCCGCTCAAATCCTTGTCCGACATGCTCAAGGGCAAGCAAGGCCGTTTCCGCCAGAACCTGCTCGGAAAACGCGTCGACTATTCCGGCCGTTCGGTGATTGTGACCGGTCCGGAACTGAAGCTGCATCAGTGCGGCCTGCCAAAGAAGATGGCGCTCGAACTGTTCAAGCCGTTCATTTATGCAAGGCTGGATGCCAAGGGGTATTCCTCGACCGTCAAGCAGGCAAAGAAGCTGGTTGAAAAGGAACGTCCGGAAGTCTGGGACATCCTGGATGAGGTTATCCGTGAACATCCGGTCCTGTTGAACCGTGCGCCGACCTTGCACCGGTTGGGCATTCAGGCATTCGAGCCTGTCCTGATCGAGGGCAAGGCCATCCAGTTGCACCCGCTGGT
>JBCCEP010000181.1:0-8026 GCA_039030215.1 Pseudomonadota bacterium | reverse complement strand
GTTTGTCACTTGCAGAATGAACAATGAAGGGCGGCAAATGCCGCCCAACCAGTTTCGTTCTGCTATCGCTTGCCCGCAACGATCCTGTCGAGGATCAGGGCACAGAAGAGAATCGCCAATCCCGCAAGAATGCCCTGACCAGCAGCAGCATATTGAAGCGCTTCCAGCACGTCTTCGCCAAGCCCCTTGGCGCCAATCAGCGAGGCAACCACGACCATTGCAAGGGATAGCAGGATTGTCTGGTTTACACCTGCCATTATTGTGCGCGCAGCCAATGGCAAGTCTACACGCCATAGCAGATAACGCGGCGTGGCACCGAAGGCGAGTGCTGCCTCGCGAACGGTCTCAGGCACCTGCTGAAGTCCCAACACGGTAAAGCGAATGACCGGCGGGCTACCAAAAATCATCGTTGCCACAACGCCGGCGGGTTTACCTGAACCGATAAAGGCGACGACCGGGATAAGATAGACAAAGCTCGGCATGGACTGCATGAAATCCAGTATCGGTCGTACGATGGCAAATGCCTTTGGCCGTCGCGCGCAGTATATGCCCAACGGAATGCCCAGCGTGATCGAAATCAATGCCGCTGCACCAAGCAGTGCAATGGTGGTCATTGACTTTTCCCAAAAGTCCAGCAGACCGAGGTAAGCCAGTGCAGCGCCGGTGAAGATCGCAACCCGTGCGCCAGCACTCAGATATGCCAGAAGCACGATTACCGAGCCGACCACCGGCCAGGGAGTTTGTACAAGGATGACTTCAATCCAGTCGAGCAGGGTCCGCATTCCGAAGGTCAGCGCATCAAAAAAACCACGGCCGGCCGTCTTCGTCCAATCGAATGCTGCCTGCACGCCATCCCCAACATTGATGCGCCATTCGCGGTCGGTTGGGAAGGTTTCGAGCAATGCGATCGCATCTGGTTGCGCAAACTTGATCATTGAAATGATCGCGACACCGCCAAAGAACACCGCAGCAATCAATAGCCGAGGCAGGGACCAGCCGTGGGCGACGGACCGATCCGACCGCCATCTAGCGAACTGGCCTTCAAGTGTCCAGTTGGCTACAGCAGCCTCGATAAACTTGAAGAACAACAGCAACAGGAGGCCGACTATCACGTAAGTCAGGCCTGTCGTATCCGCCTGGGAAGCTGCCTCCTGGGCGCCAGCGAGCGCGCCTTCCAGCGATTCTGCTGCGCGTCTCAAGGAATCCAGGGAAGACGAACCTGACTGCTCGGCCGATTCGATCTGTTGTCTTCTGAGGTCAAGGGTTTCTGCAATTCTTTCGGCGCGTTGACGCGCCTCACGGCCCAGATCACCAAACAACCCCTTGCCGATCTGAATATAGGCAAAGGTTTCCAACACCAGGAAGCCCAGGAACCATGACCATAATCCACGGGCACCAAACCAAATGGGACCAAGAATTCCTGCCGCCAGATTGAGTGTGAACCGGTAGCCGGGCGCCTCCATCATATAGGCAAAGGTCTTTCGGTAATATTCCTGACCGCTTTCGACAAAGTCACCAACCAGTGTTCCAAGGCGTTCTGCGGTTTCGGGCTTGATATCAGACATATCGATCTCCTTAACCCTGATTTTCCTGGATGGCGCGGATCAGTCCGGTACGGTTGATGACGCCAACTGTCTTGCCATCATCGACCACGGCGACGACGCCATGTCCTTCAACGCACAAATCCATTAACTGGCCGAGATCCATGTCGGGATGGGCTTCATGCGGATTTTTAGGCAGGGGGCCATGCTGAGCTTCGTGTTCTGGCACGGGCGTCATCACCGAATGGGCGAATATCATGTGCAACTTGGAAATTCCCGCCACGAAATCCGAGACATATTCATCGGCCGGGTTCAGGATAATTTCTTCCGGCGTTCCGATCTGAACAATTCTGCCATCTTTCATGATCGCAATCCGGTTTCCAATGCGGATCGCCTCATCGAGATCGTGCGTAATGAACATGGTCGTCTTGTTCAGTTCGCTGCTGAGCGCCATGAACTGATCCTGCAATTGCTTTCTGATCAGCGGATCAAGTGCGGAAAATGGTTCATCCATCAAAAGGATTTCCGGGTCGGCAGCGATGGCGCGGGCTAATCCGACACGCTGCTGCATGCCACCGGAAAGTTCGTGTGCATATTTGTCTTCCCAACCGGTCAGTTCGACCAAATCGAGAACACGGTCAGCCTCTTCCCAGCGTTTGGCCTTGCCGGTACCGCGGATCTCAAGAGGCATGGCGACGTTATCTCTCACCGTGCGATGCGGCATCAGGCCAAAATTCTGGAAAACCATAGCAACCCGGCGGTTTCGCAAATCCCTGAGACCTTCCGGGTTCAGGCCCATTACGTCCTCGCCGCTGATCAATATCTCACCCGCGGTGGGTTCAAGCAGCCGATTGACGTGGCGCACCAATGTCGATTTGCCGGATCCGGAGAGTCCCATCACGCAGAAAAGTTCGCCGCGCTCAATTTCAAAACTGGCATCAGCGACGCCAACTACACAGTCATAACGCTCGAGTACTTCGGCCTTACCAAGTCCCTCGGCGTGGATTGCGGCCAACGCTTCTTTCGAGCGATCACCGAAGACTTTCCAGACGCCTCTGGCGTCGATTGCAATATCCTTATCCATGATGTCCCCGCTCGATGAACGCCCCGATGGTGTTCCCACCGGGGCGTTGTTGTGTTGCGTATCAGTTGAGGCCAAGCCAGCCGTCGACAGTGTCGCTATTGTCTGAGATCCAGGCCGAAACTACCTCAGAGACATCACCGCCCTTCACGACGACCTCGTATGTCAGCTCGGACAAGGAGTCTGCATCCATGTCGATATTTGCCAGGAAGGATGCCGCGGCGGGATTGCGTTCTTTCAGCGAGTTCGAATATGCGACCGTCACGGTCTTGACGATATCACCCGTGGTGATCTTTGACTTTGCAAACCAGTCGGCGTCTTCGCTTGCCTGGACGATCTTGAACTCTGCCTCATTGTAGGGTGGCTCCTCAATCATCGTCACATCATAAAGGGCATGCACGTAATGCGGCTTGTAGCAGTAGAAGACGACACCCTCTTCCTGTGCGATGGCATCCTTCAAACGGGAATAGAAAACGGTCTCATCTTCTGTTCCCGGCTCAAGAAATGTCTCGATCCCATAGTCGCGAACCTTAACCTTGTGGATATTGGTTGATGCCCAGCCGGAGGCGCCAACCCAGATTTCACCCATGCCATCGCCATTGCTGTCAAATAATTCCTGGGCATCCGGTGTCGCCAGATCGAAGACCGATTTGATGTTGTGCTTGTCGACCATGTAGGTGGGCGTACAGAATCCGGCCCGTCCTTCATACGACCCGGAGGACAGGGAAACGGTTCCCTTCTGGTCGACATATTCGTCGGTGAACGATGCCTGGTTCGGCAACCAGACATCTGGATGCACGTCAATGTCGCCCCGGCCTCCGTCCATGGCAGCAAAGATTACCGCATTGGCGCCGGGGGCATAGCCGACTTCGCCACCCAACCTGCCTTCAATTATCTGGCCAATGACATTTGCCATGATCTTTGCACCCGGCCAGCTGGGTTCGCCAATCATCACCTTATCCTGCGCCATTGCGCCAGTGGTTGCGAAAGTCAGTGCAAGCGCTGCTGAGAGTCTGATTATATGTTTCATGCTAGGTTCCTTTCTTGAATTTGTTTTTCATGCCCTGGCCCTTTCCCTTTTTGGGTCATAAAACGGAATACTGGAGACGACAGCCCCCAGACGTTTCATTCGTCCGTCCATCTGGCCGACTTCCACTGTTGATCCCACTTCGCAGTGTTCTACTGCGATGCGGGCCATTGCGATGGATCGTTCAAATTTCGGGCTTCCTGTTGCCGAAGTGACCGCGCCGACAGGTCTTTCGCCGACAAAGACTTGTGCGCCATGCGCTGGAACGTCGTCACAATCGAACTGCAATCCGATCAGTTTTCTTCGTGGCTCACGGGCATTGCGTTCCAGTGCTGCCTTGCCTGTAAATTCGGATTTTTCCAGATCTATGGCAAATCCCAAGCCGGCTTCATATGCATCAACCCCTGGTGCAAATTCAGCTCCAGCTGCTGCCAATCCCGATTCAATCCGAAGAATCTCAAGTGCGGCGGAACCCATTGGTTCGATGCCGAACTCTTCGCCGGCTAACATCAAGGCATCCCAAAGTGCTGACGCATCCTGGCGGGAGCAGAACAGTTCGTATCCCAATTCCCCGGTATAGCCGGAACGGGTCAGCATGAATGGGGTTCCGTTTCTATCATTGAGACGGGCAACCGTGACGCCAAACCATTTCAACTGTTCAAGCGAGGGAACATGAGGTCGGGTGGAAACAAGAGTTTTCAAGACATCGCGCGAGGCCGGGCCCTGTAGTGCGACGCTCGGTAGCGCGCTGCCCATGCCGTGGATACGTGCCTGCAGATTCCTACTTTCCGCCAAATCAGAAAGGACCCGGGCGCTTTCCTCGGAGCCGCAGCACCATCGAAACAATTCATGGCCGAGCCTGAACAATGTGCCGTCATCAATTACGGTTCCGGCTTCATCACACATCAGCGCATAGGTGCCGCGCCAGACTGATAATTTGGAAACATTGCGGGTAAGTGCGATTTGAAGGAGTCTCTCCGCATCCGGACCGATGATGTCGTATTTTCGCAGACTACTCATATCCTGCAGCGCGACCTTTTCACGGCAGGCCCAATACTCACCGATTGTACCCACAGTCGGAAATGCGACCGGCATCCAGAGATCACGAGCAGGCGCGTAGTGGTTTGTCAGTTTAGAGGTGCTTGGATGAAATGCGCTCTCCTGGCTAATCGACATTGGCGCATCCTCTTTCTGACGATATGCAACTGCTCTGCGGATCGGGCTATGTTCCTTATAAATTCGGACATGCACATCGGTGGGGTTCCAACCATTAATCGGATCAAGATCATCAGGACAGGCAGTCGATGCGCAAAGCAGCGGTTCCATCGCCCGCAAGGCAACATAGTCACCTGGTCTCGAATAACTCTCTTCAGAAAGGAGCTGCTGGCCATCAGCTTCGATCCATGTGTTCCAGAAGAAATTGATCGCCGGCCAGGCGGCTCGGGGACGCACACCATAAGGATCGAGTGCATCAGAGATGTTGTCTGAACAATTCAGATGGCCCGGAAATCCGCGCTCTTCATAACCGCGCGCATTACAAGCAAGGCCGAATGTGTCATGCCGTCCGCAAGTATCCTGCAAGACCGTCATCAGGGGTTGCATGTCCTGGTCATAGAATTTGTCGAACAGACCCGGATGAGGATATGCGCCGCGAACCATGGACCGGGTGGCGGTGCTGTCGATCGTCATCTCTTCGCCGCGATTCAGCCCATCCAATCGCAGAGCAATAAAGTCGGAACATTGCTGTCCTTCGATGTCGATGATCTGCACAATTTCGCCCGGCGCCAATTCATAGGCCATAGCGGTACCACGTCGCACCGTGAATTCGTCGCGAACGGTTCCGAGTTCGGGTGGCAGCGGGCTGCTGTTTCCAGACGTTGAAGGCTTGACGCGGATCTCGACAGATCCGGGTGAGGCCCTCTCAACAAGCTGTGCTGGCGATAGTGGATTGATCGCCCATACATGGCAAAGCCCCCCAGCCTTCAGCGTAACGAGATCCTGGATTTCAATTTTTGCGGTCTGATAGCGTTCCTGTATTTCCACACCATTGGCACCCAACCAACCTGCCAATTCGGCGTTGTCAAATTCTGTTAGCTCAACATGGTCTTCGGCCCGCAGTCCGAGTAATTCCGGCGCAAGCTCGCCATTCGTGTTGAAGATTAGGAGCTGCAGGTGAGCATCGGAATTCGTGCTCTCCAGCAGCAGCAAGTCGCCATTGTCCATTTTCAAGCACAAGGCTTCGCGTGGATCGAGAACTTTACAGATGACGTCTGTGTTTTTGGGAAAACCGGGGAAGCTTCGGCGATGCGTAGCAAGACCAATGTTACTGATTTCTCGATGAACAATGGGGCGGTTCAATGTACCTTCCCTGCAGCAGAATTGCTTGTTTTCAAGCTTGTTCTCAATAATGTAACTAGTTACATTTAAGGGCAGAAATTATATGTGAGTCAAGAAAAACTTGTAACCAGTTACATTTTCGCAATAATCTCAACACGGTATGACGACCAGAATCGAAAAAAAGCGGGCAAATTTGCGCGATGTCGCAAAAGCTTCCGGCGTATCGGTCGCCACCGTGTCCCGTGTTTTGAACTCACCTTCCGTTGTTTCCGAAAAGACGCTTACGCGTGTCCAGAAAGTTATCGAGGAATTGCGGTTCACACCTAGCGCAGCGGCGCGTGCCATCAATTCGGGGAGGTCCCGGTTTGTTGGTGCACTAATCCCCACATTGGACAATGCGATTTTTGCCGGTTTTCTCGAAGGGCTGGAAAGCCAGCTGGCGGATTCGGGTCTGTCACTGATTGTCGCCACAACCAATGACGATCCTGAAATTGAATTCTCAAAGGCGCAAGAACTTTTAAACATCGGCGCAGAGGGGCTGATCATCTCCGGCATTTCGCATAGCCAGGCTCTGGAAAAGCTGGTTGATCGCACGCAGCTGCCGACGATTGCCATTTCGTATTATGATCCTCAATACCATTTGCCGACGGTCGGCTATGACAATCGTGCAAGCGCCAGAATCGCCATCGAGCATTTACGTTCAATCGGCTGCCAGCGGGTAGCGGTTGTACATGGTCCCACCCTGAACAATGATCGCACGCGCACGCGTGTCGATGAGCTTCATCAAAATGCGGGGTTAATTGCACTTGAATATTTCGAGGCAGATATTTCGGTTCAGAGCGGCGCGAAAACAGCCAAAGCTATCCTCGCCTCCGACAAACAATGGGATGCCATTCTTTGCCTTTCCGATGTTTTGGCTACCGGGGCATTGTTTGAACTATTGCGACACAATATCCGCATACCGGAGGATATGGCGATCATGGGTATGGAGGATCTGCCAAGCTCTGCCAGTACCTATCCGAGATTGACGTCTGTCGATCTTCAGGTCCGCGAGATGGGTGTTGCGTCGGCTTCTGCATTGGCGAATTGGATCGAGCATCATGAGCGACCGGAGTCAATAAAGCTCGAAGCCAGTTTGAATGTCCGGCAAACAACGGCGCTGCGTCTTAAGGATTAGGCAATATTTTCCGGATCGCATCGGCAATGAAAGAAGCCAAGTGAACTCGCGGAACCAGAAAGCTCACTTTCAATTGCGGATTATCAGAGGACCGGCAATTCCGCTCCGATGCGCGGTGACAGGTAACGTGGCTCATTTTCGGTAATGACAATGTTTTCCTCGTGCACAAGGATCTTGTCGCCGAGGGAAATACATGGTTCCAGAGTTAGAACCATACCCGGTTGCAGGATCGTGTTGTCGGCAGGGATCAAGGATGGCCATTCTGTTAGCGACATGCCAAGTCCGTGGCCCAGCCGGCCAGAATTTGTTTCTTCAGGATACCGGTTCAAAACCTTGTCCATGGCCTGAAACAATTGCGCAGCCGTCGTGTCCGGGCGCGCGATCTCGAATGCCGCATCTGAAGCCTCGACCAGAAGCGCATGCGCTTCTCTTGTCTCCGTGGTTGAAGAACCTATCGACCAGTTTCGATCATAGTCACAGAAATAACCATCCCAGACGAGACCTGTATCGAGCATCAAAACATCGCCGTTTGAAAGTTCTGTATCTCTTGCCGGCGAAATCACATCCTGATAGCCACCTTTTCCAGCACCTCCTGCGAGATAAGGCACCCAATCTGCTCCTTCCTCCAGGCAGAGCATCTGAAAATGACGAAAAATCTGTTCCATTGGTGTGCCCGGCTTTGCAATTTCAGGCACGCGCGCAAATGCCTGGCCTGCGATTGCGCAGGCGTGCTCAATCTTGGCGATTTCATCAGTAGATTTGATCATCCTTAGTTTGCGGATGATGCCGTGATCGCTTGTCAGCAAACGTTCACCGATCGTTTTCCGTAAGCTCTCCAGATCGGCCAATGGTATGCGAACATG
>JBCCEP010000180.1:0-8158 GCA_039030215.1 Pseudomonadota bacterium | reverse complement strand
CGTCCGCCGCGAATCATCCTGCAATTTCAGTGTATAACGCGCATCGCTGTTGACCAGCCCCTGCTCGTCTCTGGGCATTGCTTTACTGTGGAGAAAGCTTGAATCAGAAACTGCATAAATGCCCGTAACTGATTCTTTGGACTCTGCTTTTTAAGACGCAAGACTTGTGGATTAAATTTTTGTGAAAACTTCTATTTTTTTCCGGCAGATCTCGATTTTGTCGGTTTTGAGCCTGCTTCCAGCTTTTGAACCCTTGCTTCAAGTTCTTCAAGCTGTTTCTTAAGTGCATCATTTTCGGCGCGGGCATTGGCCGCCATTTCGCGTACGGCTTCAAAGTCATCCTTGCTGACGACATCCATTTCCGACATGAATCGCTCGGCCTGAGAACGAATTGCAGATTCGGCTTCCTTCCGAAATCCGTCGGCAACACCGGCTGCATCAGTCATCAATTTTGCAAATTCATCTAGAACGCGATTAGGGCCCTGGGTCATATCTGCAACTCCTTTTCAACAGACATAAGCCTGCATGTCCCTTCTTGCAATGCACGGATTGATTTCATTGGGCTGGCAATGCTCAATCGCACTTGCTAACAGGCAATCGGGCGCTAAACTGCGACCGAAATTCTTTTGTCTTGGCGGCACTCGCCTGGAAGCACAGGGATAATAAATGCAATATCAGATCAGCACCATTATTCCTTTCCGACCATCGCTGCGTCGGAATGTTCTGACAGTAATGTTGATACTCGCAATGGCATTGCTGATCGGCGTAAATTCGTCCCATGCCCAGCAATCGACTCCGGACCAACGGCGCATAGCACTTGTCATTGGCAATGACGAATACGAAGAAATCTCATCACTCGAAAAAGCCGTCAATGACGCGGTCGCAATTTCCCAGAGCCTGTCGGATATGGGGTTCGAAGTAACAACCGCCAGAAACATTGGACGCAGGGCAATGAGCCGGGCCGTCAATGAATTTGAAAAAACAATTCAACCAGGTGACCTCACCTTGTTCTATTATGCCGGTCACGGATTTTCGGTTTCGGGTCAGGATTTCCTGTTGCCGGTCGATATCCCGCAAGCAGGTCCCGGCGACGAATCCCTCGTCCGCGACGAAGCGTTCCTGACCAATGATTTGGCCGATCGGTTTTTGAGCGCCGGCGCAAAGACGGCAATTCTCATTCTTGACGCCTGCCGGGACAACCCGTTTGCGGTGCCGGGCAAGCGTTCGATAGGAGGCGCTGGCGGTCTGGCGAACCAACCACTTGGTGAGGGGATTTTCGTCCTCTATTCTGCTGGTCAATATCAATCTGCACTCGACGGAATGGGACCGGGCGACAACAACCCGAACTCGGTTTTTACCCGTTCGCTGCTTGTTGAATTGCGTAAGCCGAATGCTTCAATCGTCGACATCGCGAAATCGACCCAGGTCAGTGTCCGAGATCTGGCATCACAGATTGGTCACGTCCAACTACCCTCCTACTATGATCAGATCCTTGGATCGGTGACCCTTAATCCACAGGCCGCAAACGTTGGCGTGCGAGGCAGCACAAATGAATTCCAGGAAGGATCGACCGTCGCGATGTTGCCCAGGGTCGACCCTGCTCCAAAAACCGGCAAGGGAAATCCGGTCGCCAGCTTCACAAGATCGAATGCAGGTTGGCAGGCAACTATCTCCCTGCCCGAAGCGGCGATCCAGTTCGGCTACCGCATCGGCGAGGATGGCGAGTTTGTCGACGCTGGCACCATGCCCAACATTGACCAGCGCACCGGCAAACCCATGCCGGTGACCTGGTTCGCACTGCCGCCTGATCAGCCTGCCGGAACCATCTATGTGACTTGGCGTGACAAACGCGGTGAGGAAGCAGGCGTGTTCCCGATCAATTTCGATCCAGACGAGGCACTGCGCGCTGGTCAGAAACAGATCCTGGAGCAATTATGGACGGCCTGGGTAGCCTTTCCGGATTCAAACAAGGGAAATGTCTATTTCACCCATTTGATCAGCTATCGCTGCGGCATATCGAGGGTCGAATATGCCTACAACAATTCCGATAACTTCAAACAATGGACTTTGCCGGAATGCGACCCATCCGATCCTCACCGGATACCGACCGACGCCAATATTTGGGAGGGCATCCCGGACGGCGCTGAAAACATGCAGGTTGTCGTTACCTATTTCGACGGCAGCCAGAGCGCCAAACGCAATTTCAATGTCAAATAGAAGGTAATTCCGGTGCACCCGGATCATGTCCGACATGTCCGGTGAATATTTCACGCCAAACTTTGCTTTCGTGAAAATTATCAATCCTTGTTTCAGAAAAGTACCAAATGCCGTTATTTGCCATTCCATTTCCCGCAATCGATCCGGTCATGCTGCAGCTCGGACCGCTCTCGATCCATTGGTATGGCGTGGCCTATGTCGTCGGTATAGTCTTTGGCTGGTGGTACGCCAAAAGACTGGTTTCCAACGAACGCCTTTGGGCGGGCAAACCTCCTATTAATCCGCAGGATATCGATGATTTCTTGATCTGGGCAGTAATCGGAATCATCGTCGGCGGCCGCATTGGCTATGTGCTCTTTTACGATTTTCCGGTTTTTCTTGAAAATCCGGCGCGAATTGCAATGCTTTGGACCGGTGGCATGAGTTTCCATGGGGGTCTGGCCGGCACAATTGTCGCCATGATCCTGTTTGCCCGCAGGCGAGGCTTTTCGATCTTTTCATTGTTCGACGTTATCGGAGCTTCAGTCGGCATCGGATTGTTCTTGGGCCGGATCGCAAACTTCATCAACCAGGAACTGTGGGGCAGGCCAACAGACGTAGCGTGGGCAGTGATATTCCCTGCGGCAGGCCCGGAACCCCGTCATCCAAGCCAGATTTACGAGGCGGTATTGGAAGGGCTGGTCTTGTTCCTGCTGATGCGCATCCTTACCCATGGGTTTCTCAAGCTTCGTCAGCCCGGATTTGTCGCAGGCGCTTTCATCTGCTGGTACGCGATATCCCGGATCTTCGTCGAATTCTTCAGGCTTCCGGACCAGCAAATCGGCTACCTGGCGGGTAACTGGCTGACCATGGGCATGGTGTTGTCGCTGCCCATGCTGCTGATTGGCATTTGGTCGATGGCAACCGCCAGCTCAAGGTCCCCAAAGTAATGCCGGGGTCTAATCCTGCCCCAACGCATTTGGAAAAGCGCATTGCGGCCATGATTCAGGAAACCGGTCCAATGAGCGTCGCCGAATATATGCATCTGTGCCTGAATGACCCGCGCCACGGCTATTATCCTAATCAAACCGCAATCGGTCGCGAAGGCGATTTCATAACCGCACCTGAAATATCCCAGATGTTTGGCGAATTGATCGGAATTTGGGCACTGGCAATATGGCAGGCTATTGGAAAACCGGAACCGTTCATTCTTGCTGAAGCAGGGCCTGGAAAAGGTACCCTTATGGCGGATTTACTCCGCGCAACCGCCAAACATCCCGGTTTCAATCAAAGTGCCAAAATCAGGCTGATCGAAACCAGCCCAGCCATGATCAAGGAACAGAAATCCAGGTTGAAAGCCTACTCAAACAATATTGAGTGGTTGGACAGCCTGGACCAGCTTGAGGATTTGCCGTTGATTTTCATCGCCAACGAATTTCTCGATGTTCTGCCATTCAGACAGTTCATCAAGACATCAAAGGGGTGGCTTGAGCACTGTATTGGTTTGGACGAGATTGGCAGGCTTGGATGGGTGACCGGCGCTGCAATGCCGGATCTGCAGAATATTCCCGAAATCGCAAACTCGGCGCCTGACGGTACCGTATTTGAAATTTCGCCTGCACGCGAAGCCTGGGGGCAGATGTTGTCAAAACGCATTGTCAAATGCGGCGGCAGCGCACTCCTGATTGACTACGGTCATGCCGGGTCACAATTTGGAGCGACATTTCAGGCGGTTCGTGATCACAAGCAGGTTGATCCACTGGATACGCCCGGCCTTGCTGACTTGACCGCACATGTCGATTTTGCAGCACTTCAAAGCGTCTCAACAGAAACTGGGGCGCATGCCTCACAAATTCTGACCCAGGGCGAATATCTGCAGTTGATGGGGCTTGCAGAACGCGCTGGAACGCTTGGCGCAGATAAACCCGAAAATCAACGGGCAGAAATCCGCTCGCAGGCCGAGCGATTGGTAATGCCGGAACAAATGGGCGATTTGTTCAAGGTCATGGCAATAATTTCACCTGAAATGGCCGACGCTGTAATAAATATTCCTCCCTTTTCCACTATTGATCCATCATGATGGAAAAATCGGCAGGTTTTAGAGCCGGTTTGAGTTCAAAAGCCGGTTGATTGACATATCACTTGGTTGTGAGCACTGTATTTGTGATGAAATGCGGCCCGATAAAAATGGCGGTGCTTCGATGACGAAGCCTGTAAGGATAGTTTGCGACCGGCTAAGCGTACCAGACAGTGCGATCGTGCACGGTTTTTTCACGCGTCAGGGCGGCGTATCAAACGGCATTTATCATGGCTTGAATGCTGGTTTGGGCTCAAGAGACGATAGATCTGCCGTTTTGAAAAACCGCGAACTGATCGCCGAAAATCTCGGATTTTCCGATAGTTTCATGGCAACGCCGCATCAAATTCATTCCGCTGATGTGATCGTGGTGGAAAATCGATGGGAAAATGATCACAGACCACAGGCAGATGGCGTCGTAACGGCGGCTCCGGGCATCGTTATCGGTATCTTGACTGCTGATTGCGGACCAATCCTGTTTGCAGACAAGAATGCCGGAATCGTAGGCGCTTGCCATGCAGGCTGGAAAGGCGCATTGACCGGAATTATCGAAAACACTGTAATGAAAATGGAGGAACTTGGGGCAAAGAGGGCAAATATTTCTGCCGTTCTTGGGCCGACAATCAGCAAGGACAATTATGAAGTCGGTCCGGAATTCATCCAACGCTTCATCGGTACTAACCAGGATAACGATCAATATTTTTCGCCATCGCAGAAAGCTGGTCACGCCTATTTCGACCTGCCGGAATATATAAAGGCACAACTTGCTACGTCCGGGCTTGAAGGCGAATGGACCGGCCATTGCACCTATGCACATGATGCAGATTTTTATTCATATAGACGAACAACCCATCGCGGTGAACCGGATTACGGTCGCCAGATTTCCGCGATAGCAATCAGGAATTGAAATATGGCACTGCACTTTACTCAAAAGGAATTTGACGAACGCATGGAACGCCTGAAAACTGCAATGGCAGATGAGAATCTCGATGCCATGTTGTTGTTTTCACAGGAAAGCATGTATTGGCTGACAGGCTATGACACGTTTGGATTTTGCTTCTTCCAATGCCTTGTCGTGACCTCAGAAGGCGAGTTGGCTTTGCTGACACGGGCGCCTGATTTAAGGCAAGCACGGCATACTTCAATAATTGACAACATAATAATCTGGACCGATCGCGAGGATGCCGACCCGACCCTTGATTTGCATGACCTCATGGGCGAACTGGATCTCGTCGGCAGCAGAATTGGTGTCGAATACGATACAGCGGGACTAAATGCCAAATACGGCTCTCTGCTCAACGAGCGCCTGAAGAATTTCGGCGAAATATCAGACGCTTCGCTGCTGATACCCGGTTTGAGAGCCGTAAAATCCAAGGCCGAACTGGCACATGTCAGAAAAGCCGCCACCCTTGCTGACGACGCACTGGATGAAGCGATAAGACTGGCGAAGGCCGGCGCCGATGAAGGCGACATACTTGCCGCAATGCATTCGGCCATATTTTCGGCCGGAGGCGACTATCCGGGCAATGAATTCATCATAGGATCTGGAAAGGACGCGTTACTATGCCGCTACAAGTCCGGCAGGCGCAAATTATCCAAGAACGATCAACTTACATTGGAATGGGCAGGAGTCTGGGCTCACTATCACGCTGCGATGATGCGCACCCTCATTATTGGGAAACCCACTACTCGTCACCAGGAATTATATGAAGTTGCTCGTGAAGCGCTTGAGCAATGCCGCGATGCGATGAAGATCGACCAACCCATATCGGAAATTTTCGATGCACATGCCAGGGTGCTGGACGATGCCGGGTTGGCACGACATCGCCTGAATGCCTGTGGCTATTCGATTGGCGCGAGCTTTTCACCTTGCTGGATGGACAAACCGATGATTTATGCCGGCAATACGCAGTTAATTGAGCCTAATATGGTCTTGTTCCTCCACATGATCATTGCCGACAGCGAGTCTGACACCGCAATGACCCTGGGGCAGTCCTATATCACCGGCACGAACGGCCCCAAGGAGCTTTCAAGGCATGAAATTGACCTGATTGTGCGCTAGTAAATAATTGGGAGGGATTCGTTTGATTGCCGTGCGTTAGAAAACGGTAAACAAATTCAGTGTTTTATGTGTTTGGGTTCATGGATGTTCGTTGAACATCAGCGATATATAAATTGATGAGGTCGACATGGAGAATTGCAACCCTACTCAAAGAAATCTGAAACAAGCCAGCTGGCGCCGCGCTACCGTTAAATCCTGCGCTGTTTTCCTGGGTAGTCTTATGATCCTCACAGGATGTAATACAGGTTCGTTTACCGATGGAATTCGGCCTCAATCAAACCTGCAAACGTCACCGCAACCGTCCACGACAAATTCGACGACAGCCACGAACAATCAGACTGCGTTCGCACCTCAGAACGAGCCGGCACAGCAGCAAGCTGCCCTCACCCCGATTGCCCCTGTGACATTTCTTCCGGTTACTGGCGCACCGCAATCTACCGTGTCAAGCCTGGCCTCTTCCATTCGCCAGGCTGCGCAAAGTGAAAATGTCCCGATCGTGGTTTCTGCCGACCAGGGTGCACGCTATCAGGTCAAGGGATATTTCTCAGCCCTTAACGAGGGTAATAACACTTTGCTGGTCTATGTCTGGGATGTGCTGGATGTGAACGGAAATCGCGTTCATCGGATTTCTGGCCAGGAGCGCGCCGGTGGTTCGTCTGGAGATCCCTGGGCAAGCATCGACGAAAATGTCATTTCCCGGGTAGCCAAGATCACAATGTCAGACCTGCGTTCCTGGATGTCCACACGCGGTTGACGTTTGTTTACGGAGTAAATGCCGGTCTTCCGGATGCATTTTCTAGTAAATGGCTTGAAATGCGTTGATATTTTCAGACAGACAGTTGCGGCTTCATTAGCGTTCGCCTATACACCCGGCCAATGATATCCACGGCTCGGTGCCCGGCAACGGCTTATGAAACTCTTCACAGGCAATTCAAACCGCATTCTCGCTGAGCATATTGTCAAATATCTTCAGATTCCCCTCGGTCGCGCCAATGTGAGGCGTTTCGCAGACCAGGAAGTTTTTGTGGAGGTATTGGAGAATGTGCGCGGCGAAGACTGCTTTGTACTCCAATCCACTTCCTATCCGGCAAACGACCATCTGATGGAATTGCTCATCATGATTGATGCGTTGCGCCGGGCTTCCGCAAAGCGCATTACGGCTGTCCTTCCCTATTTTGGCTATGCCAGACAGGATCGCAAGCCCGGTCCCAGAACCCCTATTTCGGCAAAACTCGTTGCCAATATGATTACCACTGCTGGTGCCGACAGGGTCTTGACGCTTGATCTGCATGCCGCCCAGATTCAGGGCTTTTTCGACATCCCGACAGACAACCTCTTCGCGGTTCCTGTGCTGGCTTCGGATGTTCGCGAATATTATGACATCGAGAACATCATGGTTGTCTCACCCGATGTTGGCGGCGTGGTCCGGGCCCGCGCATTGGCCAAGCGCCTGGAGGCTGCACTGGCAATCGTCGACAAACGCCGTGATCGTCCAGGCGAATCCGAGGTCATGAATGTCATCGGTGATGTGGACGGACGTGACTGCCTCCTGATCGACGACATAATCGATTCCGGTGGTACGCTTTGTAACGCCGCTGAAGCCCTGTTGGATATGGGCGCTGCCAGCGTCACGGCATATATTACCCACGGCGTGCTATCGGGCGGTGCTGTGGCGCGCATCACCTCGTCAAAACTCAAGGAATTGGTCACAACGGATTCCATCCAGCTGACTTCGGCGATTGAGACTGCCCACAATATCCGGGTCGTTTCCGTTGCCTCACTTGTCGGCGAGGCAATTCAGCGAACAGCGCTCGAAAAATCGG
>JBCCEP010000179.1:0-8248 GCA_039030215.1 Pseudomonadota bacterium | reverse complement strand
GGATTTGCGCACAGGCGTGGAAAACTCCTCTCCGGACAATGTGCTCGACGGTGATTTGAACGGGTTCATGGAGGCCGCACTCGCCCACCAGGTTGATGGCTCGGACGGCAAGGAAGTTACCGACATCGACTGATAGCTGACGTCGCGAATATCCGTTTCGCTGAAGACCGTCTTATGCCGAAGCGCCCTTATAGGGATTCATTTTCACGCCGGTGATCCGCCAGCTCCCGTCTTCCTGACGCTGCAACGAATAAACCGCCTGCCATTGCTTTCCTGCGTCATCAGTGATGATCACTTCATGAAAAATGTCGCCAGCTTCCTGCCGGTTGCGTCCAAAGACATAAGATTCATGCCGAAAGATTGCGCCATATCCGCGCTCGACCATGCTGGAAAACTGTTCTACCGACGGAAACATCGCTCGGATACCGGGCGCTGCATGGGAATAGGCGCGCTCGAGATCACGGGTCTTGAAGGCATCCAATTGGTCTTTGATTACGCTTCTGCTTGCCTCGGCATCGGCCTGGTTCTCGATCTCCTGAGCCATCGCGTCGCCAATCGCGACCAGCCCTGCCAACACCATCGCGACGAAAGTGATCTGGATAAGTTGAGCTGGAAACTTGATCATGTGAATCTCCCATCCTCTATCTTGCTGCCTGTTACTACGCAGTGAATACCCGGCTGGTTTCACAGAAGCCTGCAAACATCTCAAAAATCACGAAATCAGGCGCCATAGTAATGGCTTTCTGGCTCTGAAATGATTTCCACCGCCATTTGGCCGAGCAAGGGCACGGCAGTTCCGTAGTTAGCAGCGAGTTCCGGATTGGAGGCATTGCCGTCCAGCGACCGCTTGTAGACGCCCTGCAATATTGCCGCGAGACGGAAAAACGAAAACGCCAGATAAAACTCCCAGTTCTCGATTGTTTCCAGACCGCGCCGCCTGCAGTAGGCGTCGATGTAGCTTTGTTCCTCGGGCAGTCCCAATGCCTTGCGATCTATGCCGCCAAGCCCGCGAAATACACCCTGATGCGGCAATCGCCACTGCATGCATTGATAGGCAAGATCGGCCAGCGGATGGCCAAGGGTTGCCAATTCCCAATCGATGATTCCGGCAATCTGCGCGCTGTCTTTGGAAAAGATGACATTGTCCAGCCGGAAGTCACCATGGACCAGCGAGACTTTTCCGTCATCGGCAGGCATGTTTATGGCAAGCCAATTGGCCAAGGTGTGGATATCCTCAATTCGTTCGACCTCGCTTGCCGCATATTGCTTCGTCCACCGCGCCAATTGGCGCTCGTAATAATGTCCAGGCACGCCAAAGTCAGAAAGTCCGACCGCATTCACATCGACATCATGCAGCCCGGCCAATGCAGCATTCAAGGAATCGTAAATATCGCCTCGAAGCTCGTTTGCTTCTTCTCCGACCAGTTCATGCAGAGCGGGATCCCAGAAGATCCGACCGTCGAGATAATCCATCACGAAAAACATCCGGCCAAACGGAGATTCTGCCGCTTCACATAATGCAATCACGTTCGGAACCGGTACCGGCGTTGACGAAAGCGCATCCATCACACGGAATTCGCGATCGACCTGATGGGCAGATTTCAACAATTCACCCGGCGGTTTCGCCCGCAAGACATATTTCCCGCTTTCGGCGACAATCAGATAGGTCGGGTTGGATTGGCCGGTGTCGAACTTCTTGATCTCATGCAATTCTTCAAAACCGGGAACATTCGCTTCAAGCCACGGCGCAAGCAGCCCGTCATCCAGGACGTTTGGCCCCTCGGTCATGAAATCATCCTCCCCGAACTGCATCCAGAACGTTAAAGATTGCTACCGGCGCGGATTGCCGTCAAGTTTGGCATGCAATTTACCGAATAATGTTGGAGGTGATGCATCGTCGACATTGCGCCGGAGGTCCGTCATTGCTAGGGAACCCTGCGTTCCGCATCTCGTCCGCCGGTTGTTGCCGGGGAAGCCGGAATTCGGACGCTTCGAATAACGTCACCTGGAATTTTGATGTCCAACCGGTTGATTAGCGCGCTCCGTCAAATGGGCCCGAAGCTTCTGATCAGAGGCGTGATCATGATCGCGCTATTGATCAGCGCCGGCTTGCTGATAAATCACTACAGCTTCGAGGACATTATCGAGAATTTCGAGTTTACCGGCGGCGCCAATGCCAACTGGTTCAATGGACGTGTGGCGTTTTTCTGCCTGGCAGCCCTGTTTACCGCTGCCGGCGGCCCGCGCCAGGTCATCAGCTTTTTCTCGGCCTATTTCTTTGGATTATTGCCGGGATTCCTGCTGGCGGTCGGTGCCACCGTCACAGGATGCGCCATTACGCTCACGCTTGCCGTTCTCTTTGGGGGAATGGCGCGCGAATTTGTTCGCGGTCGCGTCGATGTGGCTTTGCAGATATGGGCGAAGAATGCGCTCGAGGTCACGCTGCTGATCCGCTTGCTGCCCGTGGGTTCCAACCTGGTCACAAATCTGACGGCAGGAGTTGCAAGAATACCCGTAGGCGGCTTCCTGCTGGGTAGCGCAATCGGATATATCCCGCAGACAATGGTGTTCTCATTGATGGGCTCCGGCGTGAATGTCGGATCCGGCACTCAGATTGTGCTTTCCATCGTCCTGTTCGCGGTTTCGGCGCTTTTGGGCGTTTGGATATATGCCCGCTACCGGAAGGGCATGCGCGGCACCAGCCCGGAAAGTATCTAGATTTCTTTCCAGTCCGGCGACTTTGTCCTGCGCCGCAGCCAGGTCACGCCAAAAAGGTCGTAAAGCCCGATCAGCGCCCGGTTGAAATTGTTGTATTTGGAGACGCCGGCAATCCGCGGACGATCATTGACCGGCACATAGGCTGTCTTCAGGCCATAGGTCTGGAACAGGGCCGGCATGTAGCGGTGAATGCTGGTAAAAAACGGCAGACGAAGATAGGCCTCCCGCCAGAACACCTTGATGCCGCAGCCCGTATCGGGGCAATCATCTTTCAGAACACGGTCGCGAATCCAGTTGGCTGCCTTGGAGGCAATCCGCTTTGAGCCGGTATCCTTGCGCTTTGTACGAATGCCGCCGACAAGTGCCGTACCGTTCTTTTTTCCCGGCTCGGCCAGTTTCCGCAGCATTGCCGGCAAATCATGCGGATCATTCTGCCCGTCACCGTCCATCGTCGCAATGATCGGGAACCGTGCTGCCAGAATTCCGGTCCGCAAGGAGGCAGATTGCCCGGCATTGGTCTTGTGCTGGAGCAGTCTCAGCTTGTCGAGACCTTTCTGCAGCTTGGTTATTTCACCTCTGGTGTTGTCGGCCGAACAATCATCAACGACGATAACTTCGCCCAGCACATCTTCTGTCAGGGCATCAAACGTCTCCAGAACCAGCCTGCCGATATTGCCTTCCTCATCAAAGGCGGGAATTACTACTGAAACTGCCATTGTTTGCTTATATTTTCGCTCGATGGCCCAAATTGGACCCAATGTTGCCGAATAGAAACTATTGGAATCAATTCGGACCTGTTGTCGCTTGTGTGCGGTGCATCAGCTTGACTTGGGGAAGCGTAAATCCCATACACGCGCCGAATTTACAAGGGCAATCTCGGGAGCTTTGACGCGTGCTTGCGGCGAACGAAAATATGCAAGGGCACCAGGAGCCAGATTCGGTTTGGTGGCGCCGCACGCTTCAGGTCGTGGGCTTGATATTGCTGCTCCGGCTGATTTCGCTTTGGTTCAATTCCACCGAACTCTTCTTCGATGAGGCCCAATATTGGGATTGGGGCAAGGAACCGGCGTTCGGTTATTTCTCCAAGCCGCCAATGCTGGGCTGGATTATCGGGCTGTTTACCAGCGTTTGCGGCGATGGCGAATTTTGCGTCCGGCTGGCTTCTCCCATTCTTCACACCTGTACCGCACTGCTGCTCTACAAGATCGCCGAACGCATGTTCGATCCGCGCACTGCGTTCTGGTCCGCACTTCTTTACATCACCTTGCCGGCGGTGACGCTGTCTTCAACGCTGATCTCGACCGATGTACCGCTGCTGTTTTTCTGGTCGCTGGCACTTCTGGCCTTGCTGAGGCTCGAATCAGATGACCAGCTTTCCGATGCAGTTTTGCTCGGTATCGCGCTTGGCGCCGGGCTGATGTCGAAATACGCCATGATATATTTCGTGCCCTGTACGATCCTCTATTGTCTGCTGGTTCCGGAACGCCCGCATCTGCTAATGCGCCGCAATTTCTGGATCGCCATGCTGGTTGCCTTCATCTGCGTCCTGCCGAACATCATCTGGAACATGCAGAACCAGTTCATCACCGCCTCTCACACCGGTGAGAACATCGGCTGGGGTTCGGGTTTTCCGCATTTCAAGGCGTTTGCCGAATTCTTCTTCTCCCAGTTCGGCGTGTTCGGCCCGATTACCTTCGGCATTTTTCTTGCCGCCGCTGTCAGACTGCCGGTCGAAGGCATGACCCGCGCCCAGCGCTTTCTGCTCTGTTTCTCCGTGCCAGTCATCGCAATCATTTGCTTTCAGGCATTGATGAGCAAGGCATATGCCAACTGGGCAGCCGTTACCTATATCGCCGCGACGGTGCTGGTCGCCGATCTCATGGTCAACACAATTCCCGAATTCTGGCGCCGGCTCACCCTTCCCATCCATCTCGGTGTTTTCGCGGTGATTGCCATTGCGGTGATGTTCAGCCGGCCCGGTCAGATTCCGCTGCCCGAGGACATCAGGCCGTTTGACCGCATGCAGGGTGCCCGTGAAATCTCCGAGGAAGCCGCCAACCGAATTTCCGCCGGAGATTATGCCGTCATCCTGACCGATGACCGCCGCCTTTCTGCGCTGATGAATTACTATCTGCGTGACTTCGATATTCCCAAACGCGCCTGGCAATCCCGCGACGTGCCAAGGGATCACTTTGAACTCGTCAGGCCCTACAAGGCTGACCCGATCTCGCCGGTATTCTTCATTACCGACAACCATAACCCTGCGCGGATTATCGGCAATTTCGCCGATGCAGAGCTTTTGGGCCAGGTCGATCCCAGCGCCGGCGAGACCGATTCAGTCTGGTATTATGCCCTCAAGGGTTACGGCAGCGTTGCGGCAGATGATAATACGAATTCGCAATGAACAAGCTGGCGCGATCAACCATGGCTGACGGCGAAGAGACCGCCCGCGTCGCGATCATCGCGGTCTGGATCGGTCTCATAGCCACGATAATCTTTACCACCCTGCCTTCGATTGACCTTGCAGTCTCACAGCTCTTCCTCAACGAGGACGGCAAGTTCATCATGGCCAAATCCGATTTCTGGCGCACCCTGCGCACAATCACGCTTCGAGCCTTTGCCGTTTGGTATGTTGCAATCATCGTCTGCGGTCTCTGGGCCCGGAACGCAAATGCGCCAATTCTGCAGCTGACCTGGCCCAAATGGCTTTATCTCGCAATCTGCTCAATTATCGGCCCGCTGCTATTGACCAATGTCATCCTGAAGGAATTCTGGGGCCGCTGGCGCCCGCGCGAAGTCGAGGGCCTCGGCGGCGAGGAGCAATTTACCTCACCGCTGGACATTTCCGGCACCTGTGCCGACAACTGCTCCTTTGTTTCCGGTGAGGTCTCCTCCATGGTGATGATCTTCATCTCGCTTGCCTTCGTTTCCACCGCCATGCGTCCGCTCTTTTATGGTCTGACCATTGGCATGGGTGCGTTCTCGGCACTCATTCGCGTGGGGCAGGGCGGTCACTTTCTCTCCGACACGCTATTTGCCGCCTCCCTGATGACGCTGGTCGCCGCCGGCATCTACTGGCTGATGTTCCTCGGCAAACACCCCGCCGCCACGGAGAATGACGTCCACTGGAAACGGAAGATTTCGAGGGGGTAGGAGTAGCAGGTGCAGCGCCTGGCGGAAACCGCCGGACGTAGCATTGATGTTCACAAACCGTGGGACGATGATCGCCAAAGAAAGCCCGGTTGTGCTGGGCGCTCCGCTGCTGTTGGCCTCCGAAATGACGGCGATATCAGACCGGCGTTTGTGCCAGACAACAGTGGGGAAAGGATAAGGCGAGGATTTGAAGGTGGGGATAGATTATTTGGGAGGGCGGCCCCTTTCCCCTCGTCATTCTCGGGCTTGACCCGAGGATCCATTCCGTGATGCCTCGGAGCCTAAAGCAGTCTGTCAGCACCTCGCTGTGGCAAAACAGGGTTCTGTTTTGGCGCCCGGATATTCGATCTTCTTGTCCCGGATGCCCTCTAGCATCAGATTCACCAGCTCTACCTCGTTGCCGCGAACGGAAATGAGCATGACGTGGTCCTCGGCGAATCCCTTGTTATGGAACTGTGCCCCCGACGTTGTCGCGAGCTGAATGTAGTCACGTCCGAACCGCTCCCGATATTCATAAAAATGCTCATGGCCGTTGAACACTGTGTATGGCATATCCGACAAAGCGTCTTCGATGCGGTGAAACTCGGTCTTCTCGGCTTCCCAAGCAGGCTTGTGAGTGATCACGAATGTATGGCGCGCATCGCGATTTGCAGCGATAACATCGACAAAATAGTCGCCTTGCGCCTTGCTTATTGTACCTGTCAAAAACTCGGTGCTCAACGCATATGGCGTCTCGGCAAATGCCTCCGGGCCATCGGACCGAAAGACATCAGCGGCTTCGGCACTCAGTACAGCAAGAGCCTCCCTCCGCTCGGGACTCATGTCCTCGGTATCGAGTACGAGAAACAATACGTTTTTAAAGCGGAAATGGTAGTAAGGCGGACCATAGCGTTCGGTCCAGACTTCGCGTTCTTCCAGGCTTGTCAGATCATGATTGCCCCCAACGTAGACGTAGGGCGCGCCGATCAAGGCAGCTCTCGCGTCAAAGCTCTCCCATTCGGCAATCAATGCCTCCCGGTCTCCACCTCCTTCAATCAGGTCGCCGACGCTGATTACGAACTCTGGCCGCAATAGCCCCATCTGCCGGGCGGCCAGTTCGAAGATGCCGGGACGTTCACCGCCGGTCAGGTCCGAGTGCAGGACAAATGTCAAATCGTCGGGATCATTGGCTTTAAGTTCCTGGGTCCATGGCACGACCTCACCTGAGAGGCCATGCTCAAAGGACTGCGCAAAAGCAGAGGTGGATGCGAAAGAGAACGCCAAAGCGAAGGCAATGGACTTCATGATATACTCCCGTTTGAATTCGCGAGAGTATGTAGTGGTTTCAGAAATGCAAGAATAAAACCGGAGCTTCTGCTACGTCCGGTTGACGGAAATTTAGAAATGGCACCTCTGGGCCAGAAACGACATTTTACTCACGACCTGTAGCGACCGTTTGGTCCGCAATGCAGCAGTATCTCCCACCCCATTTCCCCCGCCAGTTTTGTATCGTTCCGAACCAACGCCCCAACACCTAAGCGCTACAGAGCGGCCTTTTGTAATTCCTTTCTAAGCTCCGCGATAACTCGAGCAACCGACGGCCCTTCGATTGCCGGAGGGTTCCGGCTTTCACAGAACGCGCGAGAAACAAACAGGGTGAGGTCAGCCCCATCTGGTTCTTCCTGGGCGCGTTCCTCTGCCGTTCTGTTTGGCAGGTAATATTCTGCACCTTTCAGATACAGTCTCTCGATCCAATTAAAAATCGGGATGATGTGAAAGTGGAACGGGAAACCAGGCATATGACCAAACCGCCCAAAATACACGCGCTTGGGCCGAAGCACTTTCACCAAGGCCTGCTGCGATGCCGCCAGCAAGGGTCCGATGGACGTTAGCGCTTCCCGGGGTAATTCTGTCAGCTCTTTTTCTGATCCCTTGGCGCCAAGCACCAGGTAACCGGGTAGGGTAGAGTCCATCCGGTGATTGATCAGCCAATGCTCCGTTTCATGGATTCGAAATCGCTCGGGAACCATATTGGGTCAATTCCTTTTATCCCAAACCCACCGCGATCTCCCCAGCCAGCCGCGCATTGTTCTTGATCAGCGCGATGTTTGTTTCCAGCGAGCGGCCCTCGGTCAGTTCCATGATCCGCGCCAATAGCCACGGCGTGACCGCCTTGCCGGTGACCTTGTTACCATGCGCTTCCAGAACTGCGTGCTCGATGTAATGGTTCATTTCTGTTGCGGGGATTTCATCGGCTTCCGGCACCGGATTGACGATCAGCACGCCGCCATTCTGCTTCAGCGCCTGGCGCGCGCGCCAGAACTGGACGATCTCTTCCGTACTGTCCAGCCGCAGCGGACACTTCAGCCCGCTGTTCCGTGACCAGAAGGCGGGGAAG
>JBCCEP010000178.1:0-8267 GCA_039030215.1 Pseudomonadota bacterium | reverse complement strand
GGCTATCGCGGCAAACGCCATACGGGCGTTATCGATGTCGATGTCAAAGCGGCCAATTCTGTTCGCGATTTTTGGGAACCGATCCATAATCCCGGGACCCAAGACCTCGTGCTCGACCCGGACGAATTCTATATTCTTGTTTCTCGTGAAGCAGTTCACGTCCCGCCATCCTATGCTGCAGAGATGGTTCCGTTTGATCCGCTGGTAGGTGAGTTCCGTGTCCACTATGCCGGGTTTTTCGATCCGGGTTTCGGCCATTCGAATGCCGGTGGTGCAGGCGCCAGGGCAGTGCTGGAAGTTCGCAGCCATGAAGTGCCGTTCATTCTGGAACATGGCCAACTGGTCGGGCGGCTTGTTTTTGAGCACATGCTGCAGCCACCCGGCCAGCTATATGGCCAGGATCTCGGCTCAAACTACCAGGCTCAGGGCCTGAAATTATCCAAGCATTTCAAGGCTGATTAAAACTCGTCTTCCGGATTGCATGGCCAGGTGTCGGGTGCCGTTGTGCCGCTCGGCAATTTTGTTGAAGCGTCTCCGCAGGCCAGGTCGATCTGCCATTGTTGGATGCCGATCGCCTTTGACAGATCTACACCTTCAAATCGCGTCAGATACAGATAGGTACCTGTAAAATCGATCGGTGTATCGAATATTGCTGTCCTGAAGTCGGCGCGCGCAAGATTGGAATACCGGAAATCGGTGCCATTCAGATCAGCATCCGAAAAATTGACCCGCCCCAACTCGCTTTTCTCGAAATTGGCGTTTGTTAGATTGGCGCCGGTGAAATTCGCCCGCTGCATTTCCGACTTCAGGAAATTGGCATTCGACAAATCGGCATTCACGAATGAGGTGCGATAGCCGAGCGCTTTTTCGAAATTGGAATCCGGTGCATGCGATTCGTCCAGCATTGCTCGCGCAAGTGCGGATTTCGACAGATTGGAGTTCATCAATTTTGTGTGACGCAAATCGGTCGAACTGAAATCGGCACCGCTTAGCGTGGAATCCGACAGGTCTGATCCATCAAGCATCAGATTGCGCTTGCGGCAATCCTGCCAGTCAACGCCAGCCTGCGCGCTGTCACTGCAATCGGCTGCCTGGGCTTGCGGAACGGGAGCAAAAAGCGCGGCAATCAGGGCCAGCGTTCCAAATTTCAATCCAAGGGTTGCGATTTTGAGCAGTTCCAATTTCCCGTCCTCTTTTCTTGTCCAGACCGAACGCCGATTTGATGAAATAATCTCTATCATTTCATATTGGCATTTGCATGATGATTTGCCAGTCCATGCGCGGTTTTTTCCCAGTGAAACGGATTTGTGATCATTTGGCGTACGGCCCGCCACCCGACATAAGAGATCAGCAGCCAGTAAATGGGTAGAAAAAGCAACAAATACGGTCTGGAAGACGAGTAATTTTGCCGCGTCATGACCCCATAGGCCAGGAATCCGTAGGTCGTATAGCCGCCCGCCAGATTGAACATCGACAAGCCTAAAACAACCAGATGATAAACATCAGGCTGACGAACTTGCTGAAACTGGGAGAACTGATATGCGACCTGGACCAGAAATATCGGATGGAAAAGTGCAGAAAGGACAATCGATGTCAAAACCAGATGAAAAAACAGGTTGGCCTTCCACCCCAGTTCACGCCCGGTCCGAACCGGATTTCTTGTATGAACGAGTATAGTCTGCAACCAGCCCTTCAGCCAGCGTGTCCGCTGCTTGATCCAGACCGACAATATGGGCGGCGCCTCTTCCCAGGTCGGTCGCCTAATCGTACCGCAGCGAAAGCCCATTCGAGACAGCCGGATTCCCAGATCCGCATCCTCGGTCACATTGTGGGGATCCCAGCCACCAGCAGATTTGAGCGCCGTAGTTCTGAAATGATTCGATGTGCCCCCAAGCGGCAGCGGCGCTCCCAAACGCGACAATATCGGCAGTATCCCAAGAAAAAGGGTTTCATATTCAAGTGCGAACATGGCAGTCAGCCAGTTCTGGCGGCCATTGTGGATAAGCAGCGGCGCCTGCAGGCACGCGATGTCCTTGCCGGATCTGCAAAACCTTGTCCAGGCCTCTAACAGCTGTTTCCTGTCCGGCCTGTCTTCGGCATCGTAGATCACGGTAAATTCGCCTGCGCATAAAGGCAGCACGAAATTAAGCGCCTTTGGCTTGGTTCGAGGTTGGGAATAGGGGCAGATAATAAGCTGAAACCCCGATGGTAGCGTCAGCTTTCGGATCGCAGCAATTGTCTCGTGATCATCTTCTTCACAGATCAGGAAGATTTCACGTTTTTGTTCCGGCCATTCCAGATCTGCCAGTGCTGAAACCAGTTCATCGACGCCGTCCGCTTCCCGGTAGAGGGCGACCATGATGGAATAAAGCGGATAGTCTTCCGGATCGATTGCATCATGAAAAATCTCAAAATTTTCATCCGTCGGGATCTCATCCAGGTAATTGATCAGGATTACGCGTAGCGTAATAATTGCAAAATAAAACACCGAAAGAAGTGCGGTAAACGCCAGCATTCCCGCTCCTGGGCTAAATGTCAGGATGCTGGCGAACAAAAGGAGGACTACGATCAAGACCGCCGCCTGCCAGATAGTGACTCGTCTCGAGGCAGAATATTCAGGATAGTTTCTGGCCAGATACGCCTTGGCCTGCACGGCCATCCGGCTTCTTGCGCCTTCGAACCAAAGTCTTCGCAATTGCGATCCGGGCGCGATCCAGGGTCTTCGCGTACTTCGAGAATTGCCTTTAATTGTCCACAAAAAGTTAGAAACACCGTTGCTTTGAGGATCGACAACAAGGCGCAAACTGTTGCCGGTTAATAGATGCAGCGCTGAGGGAAACGAAAACAAGCCGGTCTTGTACGGAGCAGAAGGGCTTCCACTCTGCGGGATGACCACTTTGCCTTTGGGAGGCTTGGCCGGTAGTAGCGGCGTCAAGGTCTTTTCCGCCAGGCACGCAAGATAATCACGCCTGGATATCAGACCGCGGGAAATCAGTATTTCACTTGGTGGAACATTCTTTTCGCGGGCTATTAAGGCAACTTCGTAGAGTGCATCCCGCGAGATGGATTTTGACTGCAGGAAGGCAATTTCGGCAGGCAGTGCGGACTGGGTTTCGTTTCTGTTTTCAGGATCAGCCGATCGGGACGGCTTTTCAGATTGTTCCGGCCATTCCCCCATACTCTTAAACCTGATACACCGAATCCAATGAGATGCAGGCCTAGGGGAACCTGTGTGAACATTACATGTATAACGGTTATTATGCGACTCTCAACAACCATCTCGAGAATCCTTCTTTTTTTCTTTGTGAGCCTGTTTGCCATCTCATCCTTGTTGCCTGGCGGTATGGGTTCCGTTCCGATGGCTTTTGCCCAAAGCCAGGTCGTTCCGAACTTCTGGCACCCTTCCGAGCGTATCGCCAAGCCGGACTTGTCTAATGTGCAGCGGCTTCGTTTTTTGACGACGACCGATTTCCCGCCGTTCAACTTCATTGACCGAAACAAGCGGTTGACCGGCTTTCACGTCGATCTGGCAAGGGCGATCTGCTCCGAGCTCGATATCATGCCGAAATGCCAGATTCAGGCCCTACCTTGGGACGAACTGCAAAAGGCGATGGAGGATGGCGAAGGCGAAGCCATTATCGCCGGCCTGCAGGCGACATCCGATAATCGCGAGAAGTACGAATTCTCGAGACCCTATCTGCATATTCCGGCCCGCTTCGTTGCCCGTACCGCCGACGGTCTTGGCGAACCGATGACCCTTGCAGCTGTGCGGAACCGGACCGGTCTGGTCCGGGGTTCAGTTCATGCCGACTGGTTTCGAACCGCTTATCCCAACGCCCAGACAATCACCTATGAGACGCGGGCCCAAGCGCTTGATGCCTTGCAGCGCGAACGGGTCGATCTGGTGTTTTCCGACGCGCTGTCACTGTCCTTCTGGTTGGTGTCGGAAGCCTCGAAGGATTGCTGCTCATTTGCAGGAGGTCCATATATCGGCGAGGCGCTGACGGGCCCCGGCCTGATGATAGCATTTGCCGGAGGGCGCACTGAACTTGCTGCTGCGGCCGATTATGCGCTCAAGCAAATCAATGAAAAAGGCGTGTTTGCCGAACTCTACCTGCGCTATTTTCCGCTTGGTCTTTATTGAACCGGACGCAGGCCTATTTTCGGAACGGTACCATCAAGGTCCAGCCCAGCCCCACGGGCCGCTCGTCCTGCCAGGGTTCCAGCCCGATTTTCATATTGTCATGCCCGCCGGCTGGTTGATCCTTATAGGTTCGAAAAATCCGGTCCCAGATCGACAGATTGAACCCGTAATTGGTGTCGTGCTCAGCACGGATGATCGAATGGTGCACCCGGTGCATGTCCGGTGTCACGATAACAAACCGCAGCCAACGATCGATACCCAGCGGCAGCTTGAAATTGGAATGGTTGAACATCGCCGTCCCGTTGAGAATGATCTCGAACAGTAAAACCGCCAAAGCCGGCGCACCCAAAGCGACGACGATGGCGTATTTCCAGACCATTGAGAGGATGATTTCCAGCGGGTGGAAGCGGATTGCTGTAGTCACATCGAACTCGACGTCGGAATGATGCATCCGGTGGATCCGCCACAGGATCGGGATCTTGTGCGAAGCCCAATGTTCAAGCCACACCGCAAAATCCAGCACGATGACGCTGACGATGATCGCAATCCAGACCGGCGCAGAGATATTGTTGAACAGGCCATAGCCGCTTTCTGCGGCCCAGATGGCCCCACCCACCGCAGCGGTCTTGAACAGCAGACGCACCAGCACGGAATCGATGATGACTATGGCCCAGTTTGTCAGCCAGCGTTTCGCCTTGAATTTTTGGTCCAGACGACGCGGCGCAAATACTTCCAGGGCGGCCATTGTCAAAAACAATCCCGCGAAAACCGCAAGCCTGATCTGCGCCTCATCCATTTGGTTTTGCCATATCGATCAATCTCAAACGCCATCTAGCGCGAAGCAGGCGTTCTGACCAATGCCCGGCGCCTCACTTCTATGTGACGCGACGCTGCTACATCCTGATCCCGGATGGCAGATGCGGTTTTACATCACCTGGTGGCGCGCTCTTGCCCCGCGCTCGATTGCGGCGCAAACAAGCCGTTCCAGGTTGAAGTGATCGCGGAATATTTGCAGCAGACGCAGTTCTTCCTGTTCCAGATGCAGATCGGCGGCGGCGACTTCCACGGCCAGCGCATAGGCGGTTTCATACAGGGAATTGGGAAGGACCTTGGAAGCATTGTTGAGAATCTGCTGCAAGCCGTCTTCAGCCTGAAGAATGTCCGTACATTGGGATGCAGCCAGTACCAGCATGTCGGAATCATAATCGTCAAATACCGGCAAGGTCTTGATAATGGTGCCGATCTTGGCCAGCTCGCTGTCGGTCATGGTCCGGTCAGCGGCAGACATGGTTACCATGATGTGGATAAGCGCATCATGCGGAGTGGTTTCTGACATTATCGAACTCTCTGAAATTACCTGGAATGAATAGGGCAGCAGAATCGCATTAGCGTTAAATTAGGGAGTATCGCTACACTGTGCAAGTCGCTTGGAAAAACCGTGCATTTGCTCTAAACCCGCCAGTGAAAATTCTGACTATCCGTCGGGTACAACCAATAGGAAATCTTGATGACCGGCAACCAATCAATTGGCCAATCATCTTCAAGCCAGCAAACAGCCATTGCCGGCCTGGGCCTGGATGCAGCCATGCTGGAGATCGCTCGCAATTCGAAATCCTGGGATTTCGAGGAAGCGCGCAAGCTGGTCAAACGGTTTGAGAAATCTGGCTATCCCGAAACTGTCTTGTTCGAGACCGGTTATGGGCCTTCGGGCCTGCCGCATATCGGTACTTTCGGGGAGGTGGCCCGCACTTCCATGGTACGCTTCGCATTTCGGGTGCTGACCAATGACGAGGTGCCAACCCGATTGCTTTGTTTTTCTGACGATATGGACGGTCTGCGCAAGGTTCCGGGAAATGTGCCCAATCAGGAGTTAATGGCTAATTATCTGGAAATGCCGCTGACACGTGTGCCCGATCCATTCTCCAACGAATATGAAAGCTTCGCACATCATAACAATGCCAGGCTTTGCGCCTTCCTCGATCGATTCGATTTTGCCTACGAGTTTGCAAGTTCTACCGAATATTATTTATCCGGCCGGTTCGACGAGATGCTTTTGCGGATGCTTGAGGTCTATGACGAGGTCATGGCGGTCATTCTGCCGACCCTGGGCGAGGAACGCCGCGCCACCTATTCTCCATTCCTGCCGGTCTGCAAACGAACCGGCAAGGTGCTTCAGGTTCCGATGATTGCCCGCGATGTGAACAACGGCACCGTGACCTATGAGGATCCGGAGACCGGTGCGGCCGTGGAAACCGGCGTTACCGGCGGCCAGGTAAAGTGCCAATGGAAGGCGGATTGGGCGCTTAGATGGGCAGCGCTAGGCGTAGACTATGAGATGGCAGGCAAGGACCTGATCGACTCGGTCAATCTTTCCTCCAAGATCTGCCGGATTCTCGGCAAGCCTGCGCCCGAAGGCTTCAACTACGAACTGTTTCTCGACGAGGTCGGTCAGAAAATTTCCAAATCCAAGGGCAATGGCCTGACCATTGACGAATGGCTCACTTATGCGCCGACCGAAAGCCTGTCGCTGTTCATGTATCAAAAGCCGAAAACCGCTAAGCGGCTCTATTTCGACGTGATCCCGCGCCAGGTCGACGAATATTACCAGCATCTGGCGGCCTATGAGAACCAGGAAGGTGACAAGCAGATACAAAATCCAGTCTGGCACATTCATTCCGGCCATCCGCCAAATGTCGACATGCCGGTCTCGTTTTCCATGCTGCTCAATCTGGTCAGCGCTTCGAACTCGCTCGACAAGTCCATTCTATGGGGTTTCATCTCCAATTATGGCTCCGGCATCTCGCCTGAAACCCACCCGGAACTGGATGCGCTGGTAGGACACGCGATCCGTTATTTTGAAGATTTTGTCAAACCTGGGAAGAGGTTCCATTTGCCGGAGGGCAAGGAACGCCAGGCACTGGAAGATCTCGACAAGAGGCTGGCAGCGCTTGATCCGGCAGCACCGGCTGAAGAGATCCAGAACGAAATCTTCGCGGTCGGCAAGGACCACGGATTTGAAAACCTCCGCGACTGGTTCAAGCTCCTGTACCAGGCACTGCTCGGCCAGGAACAGGGGCCAAGGTTTGGATCCTTTGTGGCGCTCTATGGCATCGAACCGACCCGCAAGCTGATCGAACAATCATTGGCGGGCGAATTGGCGGCATGACGAAGTAAGTGCAGCGTCAGCCTCCGGACGTCGTGCCGGCAACCCAGAATTCGCTGCGCCGGGTTTTTATTTGTGCGGCCAGAAAATCGACGAAAATTCGCACCCGCGCAGTATTTCGAAGGTCTCTATGTAGCAGAAGCCAGAGACTGCGATAGGGCATCGGTTTCTGATATGGCGCTCGAATGAGGCCGGGGTGCCGATCGCCAAGATTGCACGCAAGATACGCCATGCCCAAACCGGATGCAGCCAGTGTGATAAGCGGCACCAGTTCCGATACTCGGTGGCGCAATATCGCCTTGGGATAATAGCTCTCTTTGATCCACTTGGCAGTCAGGTCGTTTTCCGGTTCGTGCCATCCGATGAGATGCAGTCCCTCGCCACCATTGTCCTTGACCTTTTGTGCATATTCCCTGGTGCAGTAGGCTGCCTGAGACATCTGGACCAGCTTGCGCCCGACGACATCATCAGTGACCTCATGTGCAATTCGCAGACTGACATCGGCCTCGCGCCTTGTGAGGTCTGCAACTTCGTTTGTGAAGGTCATGTTGAGTGTGATGTCCGGATAAAGTTCGGCAAATGCCGTCAGATCGTCCATGATGGATGTCATTGCCAATCCATGAGGCATTGTGACGTACACTGTTCCAGAGGGTTGCGCATCACGGCCAACTATAAGGCGGGATGCCGCGATCATCTCTTCTTCCACACGTTCAGCGTGGGGCACCAGGTCTTCGCCAAGTTGGGTCAAGACCAAACCGGTCTTGGAGCGGTCAAATAGCCTGCTACCGACATTTTGCTCCATGTTCGATAGCCGCCGTGCGAGAGTGGTGTGGTTGACTTGAATGCTCTCTGCGCCACCCCGCATCGTTCCATTTCGTGCGACCGCAAGAAAAAACTTTAGATCATCCCAATCGAGTGAATGGCTTTCCTGAAATGACAATTTGGCATCCATCGTGGTTC
>JBCCEP010000177.1:0-8268 GCA_039030215.1 Pseudomonadota bacterium | reverse complement strand
GCGGGAAAGTCACAACGTCGATCCGAAGATCCAGGAATTGATGGACAAGGAAGCGATCTCCGCCTGATTGGTCCAGCTCGCTTCTGAGACAACTTTCGACGATTAGCCAACATCGCCGAGATATCGCGCGAAATTTCGTTTCAGCGCGATATCGACGTCGTCCATGCTTGCCGGGATTCCCAGGTCCACCAGGCTGGTAACGCCATAATCGGCAATGCCGCACGGAACAATTCCGTCAAAGTGACTCAGGTGTGGATCCACGTTTATCGATATGCCGTGAAAGCTGACCCAGCGACGTAAGCGAATACCGATCGCAGCAATCTTCTCTTCGCGCATGCTGCCGTCCGGTAAGGGCGGTTTGTCGGGCCGCTCGACCCAAACACCTATACGACCGGCTCGACGTTCTGCTCGAACATTGAAATCGGCAAGCGTGGCTATAATCCAGTCTTCGAGCGTCGTAACAAACACGCGGACATCAGGCTTTCTTCGTTTCAGATCCAGCATGGTATAGGCAACGCGCTGTCCGGGCCCATGATAGGTATACTCTCCGCCGCGCCCGGTTTGAAAAACCGGAAATCTATCCGGCTCAAGAAGGCCGTCATCCTTGGCGCTGGTACCTGCCGTATAAAGGGGAGGGTGCTCCACCAGCCAGACCTGTTCATCCGCATTGCCAGAGGCGATTTCCGACGCAAGCAACTCCATTCGGGAAACCGCGGTCTCATACTCCGTCAACCCATCGGAAATCTCCCAACGCACGGGAGATGAAGGCAGCGAGGCGGCCATGACCGGTCGGTCAGCGCTTGATGTAGTACCTGTACCTGAATTGAGAATGGTGCTCATCCCGCAACAAATAGCGCGAGCAATGGTCAATTGGCAATGATTGTCATTATTGCTATTGCTCAATCGGTTTTGGATACAAATTGCCCTTGTTTCAGCGGCTTGCTTTTGCTACATGCGCCGGGCCGGTGCGGTCTTGAAGCAAGATCCCTTTTCGGCAAGTGCGGTCGTGGCGGAATTGGTAGACGCGCAGCGTTGAGGTCGCTGTCCGGTAACACGGGTGGAAGTTCGAGTCTTCTCGACCGCACCACTGAAATCCAGAAATATCAAGCACGAAACGAGTCTTTCGGCTCGAGCAACGTTATTGCGATTCGGTAAGACGGATTTGTTCAGAACCTGAAAGTAAAGCCCAGCATTGGTCCGGAGAACTGTACATCCCAGTCGAAATCGTCGCTGGAGTAGTCCGTATCTGCAACACGCCACCCGCCATAGATCTGGGTGCCCTTTGCTGTCTGGTAGCCGACAAATCCGCCAACATCATAGTGATGGTTAGATCCCACGCCAAATCCGCCATAAACCGCACGGCCCTTAACAAACCAGTTTGGACTTAGGTAATGGAGGCCCTTGGCGCCGATAATGGGATCAACCCAGGTATCTCCGGCTGATGCATTGGCCGAAAGCGGTCCAAGCGTGACATCTGCGGTAATGTCCACATCGTGAATGGTAATACCGGCAAATACATCTGCATGACCAGCCGCAGATTCATAGAACCTGTAACCGCCAGCGAGTGTCGACATTGACACCTTGAATCCGGCATCGAGCGCGCCATCGATCACATTTCCAAATTCTGCCGACGCACTCAGATCGAGATAGACCACGTCCCACATGAAGGCGTATTGATTATAAAGGATTTCACCGGAGCCCATGTATAGCCCGTCAAGCGCATGGAGAAACTCATCAAAATTGTCGAGAATGTCCTTGGTGGTAACATCGAAGCTGACGGAGTTCCCGTTAGGTCCGGCGAAACTTCCTTTCATACCTGGCAACCAAGTATAAAGCGGATCAATCGCAAGCCGCCATCCGGTGTCGATTCGCTCTTCTACAGGTACCGGATCTTCTTCAATTTCGATCGGATCTGCCGCGAATACCGATTGTGACAAGAAGATTGTTCCCAGAGCCGCAGCACCTGCAATTAGTTTATTGTTTTTGATCTGCATGGATTCTGCCTGATATACCCGTTGACTGAACCGTCTTGTCAGGCAATCAGATGCTTGGACACCTTTTTAAGCCCGCCGTCCCACCGATTCAGTAAGATTGCAGGAAAAAGATACGGTAATATCAAATTCGCAAATAGATAATTCCGCCATAACAGCCTAAAAAATAAGCATCTGTGACATTTGGGGAACATTCTAGAAACTGAATATTCGTTGCACGAACCAGGTCGCCGAGACGATCCCAATACCATAGGCAAGCACACTTCTTTTCCACGTCAGGTCGGCATTGAAAAGCCTCCTGATTCCCAGTCCGATAGCCACCACGACAGCAACAAAAAGCAATTGCCCAACCTCGACACCCAGATTGAAGGTCAATAGCGCCAGTGGAATATCCTTTTGCGGGAGCCCGATATCCCGTAAGGCACCACCAAAACCAAGCCCGTGCAGAAGACCAAAAAGGAATGCGACACTCCAGGGGTGACTGGCCGTAAAATCAATAATCCCGCGTTCCTTGCGAACGATTTCGGCTGCAACGAAACAGATGCTGAGCGCAATCAGCGCCTCGACTGGCGGTTGGGGCACTGAAGACCAACCCAATGCCGCCAGTGCAAGCGTGATCGAATGGGCGACCGTAAATGCGGTGATCGTGAAAAACAGGCTGCGCAAATCGCCGATCAGCAGAAGCAACGCAAAAACGAAAAGCAGGTGATCGAACCCGAAGATGATGTGATCCACACCGAGGACAAAATAGGTGTATGCAGTCTCGGCGGCAGACGGTGACGCGACCACCAATACGACCGGATCATCCGGCGTAATTCGCGAGGTCTGGACCGTGCCGTCCAGGTTGACAATTCGTATCAACGCATCGGTATAGGTCGCCGATAGACCATCTATCGTGATTTCCTTTCCGGCAAGACCGTCGACACACACGGATTTCCAACGGCTGATATCAGCATTGTCAATTCGGCTGGAGACGATCGGTGACGTCTCCGTACAATCTTCCGGCAATGCCACGAATAATGGGAGACGAACTTGGCCGTTTGTCGGAACCTTGAACTGCAGATCGTAATTTTCCGGACTTGTCTCGGTGATCTCGAGATAGCCCGGCCGCAACTCATGGCCGATGGCGTTGTGACCGGCAAGAATGGTCACCAGGAACGCACACGCCGCGAATAACCTGATCATCCTTGTTGTTCCGCATTTCCATTGCTGCCGCTGGAACTCTCGCTTTCAGGCCAGACAATTTCTACATCGTAATTGTCCAGCAACTGTTGATATCGGCTGTCGGCAATCTCACGGCGCTTGTTTGTTTGCCAATCCCTGACCACCGCTCTGCGAACATCCTCTAGCAATGGATCGCGTGCCCCAACATGTTCGTCTACCAGCACCAGATGAACGCCATAAGTAGATTTGATCGGGCCTGCCCAGGTGCCAACCTCGGCATAGGCAAGTGCGTCGGCAAACTCATTCCCGAAATTGGCCGCTATCCGATCGATACGTGACAATTCAAGGCTGGCGGGCAGCAATGTCGGATCACCGAGCTGATCGATATCTGTATTCTCGGCATCGGAAGTCAGTCGGTCGCGAACACCCGTGGCATCGGAAATGGGGTCGTTACGCTTTGAGGGGTCGAAGAATATCTGTTGGAATTTATAAGAATCGGGAATTCTGAATTTCTCGTGGTTCTCTTTTAGATAGTCGGCCAACACTTCATCGGTCGCTTCCAACTCGCTCGCGTTCGGCTCCATCAGAAATTCCACTTTCTGTTGCATGCGGCGGCGGATGATCGTGTCATCGCGGTCGAGGCCCAATTTCAAGCCCTCACGATAATTGACTTCTTCCTTCACAAACGAATCGACGAGGCCTTCAAGCTCCTGATGCGTAGGTGGTCTCTGCCTGCTTCTGGTGAATACCTCTTTCAAATGTGCAATCTGGCCAGGACCGACAGTGATGTTTTCGCTTGCTGGTTCTGAGGCGTCTTGCTCGGTGAGCGAATAAAAGGCGAAAACTGCAATTCCCATGAAAATAAACTGAACCAGCGGTTCTCTGACGAAACGGCGCAACATTACATCGATCTCCAACGAAGATGATTGTCTCTTGGGTCGGCAATCTCAGCATGGTGACCGAGCTATTGCAGGAACTAGCCATGATGTCTTTATGCGCAAAAGCGCTGTCTGGACGAATGGCCATTCGAGAAATTCCTGACGCCTTGGCAGGAAATTTGCAAGTTAATTCGGCTTGAAATGGCCCGAACCTGCTGGGAATCCCGCACCGGATCATGCCTATGACGGATTTGTATTGCCACGCGACATGATCAGCACTGAAAGGCAATGATCACGCTGGAATTTACGCTCTGTTCGTTCTTGCTATTTCGAACGGAATGCGTTGATCAGGTCATTTGCATTGCCGCTGCGTTTGGGCGCATCTCCGGCTGGCGGCTCCGTCGGCCTGCTGGGCGGCGGACTTGCGGGAGGCGGTGCTGGACGCGAGGAAAACTGGGACGGCGCCGGCTCGGTACGAGGCGGTTTTTTCAGTTCGATTTGGGACGTGGTTCCGTTGATGCCGTTCGCTCTTTGGGGAGAAGAACCTGCCTGAGGCAGCGGTGCTGGCGGTAGATCGCCGGCCTGGCCTGTTTCCCTTTGAGGTACGCCAACCTGCCGGGCCGACTCGATCAACTCGGCCTCTTCTGCGTCGATCAATGCACTCGACCCTCCACGCATGCGCTGAACCACATCGGTAATGTCAATCTCGCGGCCATTCCGCACTGCTTCCTGAACGTCGTAAATGTTGCTGCCGGGAAGCAATTCTTTTGGAATTGTCTCGAATGTCAGCCGCATTGGCGTTTTCAGGGCTTCACCAAATGCAATACATTCCTGGTTGGCAATTGAGGCCAAAAATCCGACCGTGCTTTGGGCGCCATTTGTCATCGCGCCGCCGATAATCTTCTGGTCGGCCTGGTTGGACAGCCGCATCGCAAAAACGGTATTGCATTGTGAAAATATCGTCGGATCAAGCTCACTGGGCCGTTGGGTGATAACGCCCAGATAGACGCCGTATTTCCGGCCTTCTTTTGCAATCCGCGCGATTGCCTGGCGGGTTGGCCAAAATCCGGCATCGGTGTTGGCCGGTACATAGCGGTGCGCTTCTTCGCAGACCACCAGCGTCTGAATGCCGCCCTGGCTTGCAAGTCCGAGATCAAATGCCATCCGGCAAAGCACCGAAACGACAGAACTGACGACCTCGCTGGGCAGGCCGGACATTTCCACGATACAGATTGGTTTGTCGTATTGCGGCACACGAAACAGGTCGGCAATGATGCTCTTCATCCGGTCGCCACCGGTGCTGGACTGGCCGAACATGAACTGGAAGCGAGGATCCTTGCTGATCGATGTCAAACGGTCATGCAAGGCCTTGAGGATCGGCTTTTCCGATTTCTTGTCCAGCATGCCCAGATGTTCATCGATGACCTTCAGCAGATCGACGATCCTGTAGGGCACCGGTGAATCAGCTGTGTAGCCATTGACTGCCGAACTCTTGCGAACCAGCGCGCCCGGTTTTTCCTCGCCCTGAACATAACGTTCCTTGGCTTCAACCACGAGATCTCGCAGAATTTCTGCTTCAACATCAAAGCCCTTTTGTCCGCGAAAAATGACTTCGGTGAATTCTTCAAACCTGAACAGCCAAAATGGCAGCTGGAGGTTGGAGGCATCCTTGATGATGGATTCGTCTTTAAAAGCGCTGGTAAATTCGTTGTGCGGATCCAGTATGATCACTCGCAACTCTTTGCGCTTCTCAATGATCTTGCGCATCAGCAAGGAAACTGATGTTGACTTACCAACACCAGTCGATCCAACAACCGCAAAATGCCGCGTTAGCAGCTTGCTCAGATTGATCTTTGCCGGAATCGATGATTCCTGGGTCACTTGACCAATTTTGATCGTATCGTCGCCTTCGCTTTTATAGATGGCTTCCAGATCGCTTTTGCGAATGCGTTGGGCAGGTGCACCCATACGCGGATAATTGGTTATACCGGAAGTAAAACTGCGGTTTCCATCACGATTCTGGATTTCGCCAACCAGTTCGATGTGAATCTTGATCTGGTTTTCTTCTTGATCGGCCCAGAGCTGAGACGGTGTATCCACCTTGAAAGCCTGACCAACAACCCGGTTTTCGCCTTCTTGAATGGAGATCAGCTGCCCGACGGCCCAATAATTCTCTTTTGAGCTATCGCCGTTTTTTACGTCGGCAGCGATTATCGAGTGCGTGCCGTTGCAATCGATGACTCGACCTTGACTGATTTCGCGCGGTTCATCCGTGCTTTTACTTGGGTTTCCGCAGTCTACCTGTCGGAGCATCGTATTGGGTTGCATATAAAAATCCCCTTACAGTCACTGGTACGATATCGAGCTTAATTTCTGGTTTGCGCGCACAGTAAATAATTCGTAACCGACATCGGCTTTCAGCGTACTAGCGAACAGATCATTGGACTGCGTCAAATCGAGCTTGCAGTATTCGGTTCTTGTCGGTATCGCAAATGGATGGGCATCATGCGGGCGTGACGGCCGAGCACCTCGAGCGGGAAGAGATTTGTTGCCATGCTGATGAAGCTAAATGGGCGCTGGTACGACGTCGGGGATGAGACGACGACGCCCTTGCTCTGGGTTTTGAGGGATAAATTCGGGTTAATGGGCACCAAATATGCCTGTGATTCAGCGACCTGTGGCGCGTGTACCGTAACCATTGACGGAAAAGCTGAACTAGCCTGCCTGAAATCAATTGCCGACGTGAACGGTGAAGTTCTTACGATTGAAGGGATCGGTACATCCGAGGAACTGCATCCTGTTCAACAAGCCTGGATAGACGAGCAGGTGCCCGATTGTGGCTATTGCCAAACGGGCCAGATCATGGCTGCAGTCGCGCTGCTGGCAGAAAACCCCAACCCGTCCGACACTCAAATAAATGATGCCATGCGTGGAAACCTCTGCCGATGCGGCACCTATCCCAGGATACGTGCTGCCATAAAGAGGGCTGCTGAATTGATCAGGAGCCGTACATGAAAGCTGTTGATATCGCCAGAAGGACATTTCTGCTGGGTGCTACAGCAATTGCCGGCGGTCTGGCAGTCGGGTATTTCGTCACCAAACCGTCCAGAAACCCCCTGGAGCAGGAGCTGAAACCCGACGAAGTCGCATTTGCGCCTTATGTCAAGATTGGTCATGGAAACGAGATCACGATAATTGTCCCGAGGACAGAAATGGGGCAGGGGGTGCACACGACGCTTGCTGCCTATGTTGCTGAGGAGCTTGATGTTTCGCTCGATCAGATCAAGGTGGAAGACGGACCGGTTGATAGCACTTATTACAACACTGCCGTTGTGGAGGAATTGGTTCCCTTCATTGATTTTGATCAGGGTATGCTTGCTGGTGCAGCGCGCGCTTTGAAAGCCCCTGCGGGCAAGCTGTTGGGCATACAGATCACGGCAGGCTCCACATCGGCGAGGGACGGGTTCGAAAGGATGCGTTATGCGGGTGCGGTATTGCGGGCAATGCTGGTTGCTGCCGCGGCAGATGAATGGAACGCTGATGCCCGTACGTTCATTACCGAAAACGGTACGGTGATCGATCCCACCAGCGATTATTCTGCAACCTATGGCCAGCTGAGCAAAAAGGCGGCCAGACAGAATGTTCCAGCCAGTGTTTCCCTGAAACCTCAAAGTCAGTGGAAAATTCTCGGAAAATCTCAGCCCCGCGTTGATTTCAGCGAAAAGGTGACTGGCACCGCCATATATGGCACCGACCTGAATCTGCCGGAAATGCTCCATGGCACCGTTAGATTGGGTCCAGGTACAGAATCGCTGCCCACTCGAGTGGACGAAGCAGCCGCCTTGAACGTCCCTGGCGTCGTCAAGATAGTTCCGATCTATCTACCCCACGGTACTGGATATGGCGTGATCGCCACCGGGCAGTATGCAGCGTTCAAGGGAGCCGAGGCGCTGGCAGCAGAGTGGGATGTGCCAATAGATCCGGCCGACAGCACTCGGATGAATGCCGAGCTGAAGAAGAAACTGAAAGAGCCAGCAGATTTCGTTTTGCGTGAAGAGGGCAATACAGCTCTGTTTTTTGCCGATGCGCCGCGCAGAGAAATTGTCGAAGCTCAATACTCGGTTCCGTTCCTTGCCCATGCCTGCATGGAGCCAATCAATGCAGCAGCAAGGGTAAATAACGGTTTTGTGGAAATATGGACGGCCAGTCAGGCGCCAACCATCTTGCGATCCTTG
>JBCCEP010000176.1:0-8277 GCA_039030215.1 Pseudomonadota bacterium | reverse complement strand
GGTTTGCTGACGGTAATGATTGTTACCGCGGCAGGAACAATCTCCCCTCAATCGACTTTCGCCGAAGATCTTTCGGACTGGAAGGCGATCGAGCAAAAAGCCAAGGGGCAGACGGTCTATTTCAACGCCTGGGGCGGTGCCCAGAACATCAACGATTATATCGCCTGGGTCGCAGATGAGCTCGACAAACGCCACGGCATCACGGTCGTGCACGTCAAGCTGGATGATACCGCCAACGCAGTCGCAACAGTCGTAGCAGAAAAAGCCGCCGGAAAGAATGAGGGGGGCTCGATCGATCTCATCTGGATCAATGGCGAGAATTTCGCCTCGATGAAGCGCCAGAACCTGTTGCTGTCTCCCGGTTGGGCCGAAAAACTGCCGAATTGGGAATATGTCGATCACGAAAGCAAGCCGACAATTCAGACCGATTTCACCATTCCTGTAGAGGGGCTGGAATCACCCTGGGGCATGGCAAAAATGGTGTTCTTCCATGATACCGCACGCGGCATCGAAATGCCTGATTCATTTGCCGAACTGGTCGACTGGACCAAAGACCATAATGGCCGTTTCTCCTATCCGGCACCACCTGATTTTATCGGTTCCTCATTCCTCAAACAGGCGCTGAGTGAATCAGTTGCCGATCCGTCGGTTCTGCTGGAGCCAGTCGACGAAGCGTCCTTTGGCGAGGTTACCGCGCCCCTGTTCGACCAGCTTGACGCCATGCATCCAAATCTTTGGCGCGGCGGCCGTACCTTCCCCAAAAACAAGGAAGCGCTGCGCCGGATGCTCGCCGACAATGAAATCGACATAGCCTTTGCGTTTTCGCCGGCTGAGGCTTCCAATGCAATTGCAAACAAGGAATTGCCAAATAGCGTCCGTTCCTTCGTCTTTTCGGGCGGGACGCTTGGCAATACCCATTTCGTCGCAATCCCCTATAACGCCTCTGCAAGTCAAGGCGCGCTCGTTCTGGCCAATTTCCTGCTTTCCCCGGAAGCTCAGTTACGTAAACAGGATCCCGTCATCTGGGGCGATCCGACAGTGCTGGCGATGGATAAATTGCCTTCTGACATGCGTGCAAACTTTGAGGCGCTTGATCTTGGTATCGCAACGCTCGGCCCTGCCGATCTCGGTCCGACGCTGCATGAACCCCATGCAAGCTGGATGACCCGCATTGAGGAAGAGTGGATCAGGCGCTACGGCGTCGCCAACTAGCTTCCGGACGGCTTTCAAATGATCTTGAAAGCCGCCCCGGCGCTGGCAATCGCAGTTCTGATCGGCCCGATCCTTTGCGGGCTTGTCGTCACCATTCTTCCGTCTTTCGGTTACTTTCCGGCACTCGGCGGTAACGAGTTCTCGCTTGACCCATGGCGGCAATTGTTTGCAACGCCGGGCCTGCTTCGTTCCTGCCTGATCAGTCTTGCAACCGGTCTGGTAACGACACTGCTAGCACTTGCGGTGGTTGCCGGCTTTGTTGCCGGGTGGTCGCATACGAGAATGTTCCGCGCCATCCAGCATCTGGTCTCGCCGCTGCTCTCGGTTCCGCACGCCGCGGCTGCATTCGGCCTTGCTTTCCTTTTCATGCCTTCGGGCTGGATCGTACGGTTGTTTTCGCCCTGGCCGTCCGGGTTTGAGCGTCCGCCCGATTGGCTGATCATCCATGATCCGCTTGGCCTGGCGATGATGGCAGGCCTTTTTGCCAAGGAACTGCCTTTCTTGATGCTGGTCACGCTCGCGGCCATGCCACAGGCAAATCCGCGACCCGGTTCCATGATTGCCACCGGTCTGGGGTATGGCCGGACGGCCGGGTTCCTGCTGGCCGTCTGGCCGTCAATCTATCCCCAGATCCGGCTCGCCGTTTTCGCGGTGATCGCCTATGCCAGCTCCGTCGTCGATGTCGCGCTCATTCTCGGTCCGACAAATCCGGCACCGCTGGCCGTCAGGCTTGTTTCCTGGATGAATGATCCCGATTTGACGGTTCGGTTCAAGGCGTCAGCCGGAGCAGTCCTGCAATTGGGGATTACCGCTGCCTGCCTGTTGATATGGGTCGCCGGCGAGAAACTTTTTTCACTCATCTTTGTCAGAATTCGCAATTCGGGCCGGCGTTTTGATAGAGACCGGGCGGTCAGGCTGGGATTTTCGGTTATGATGATCGCAACCGCCAGTGCGGTATTTGCCGGGCTGTTCATACTGGCGCTGTGGTCCTTTTCCGGTTTCTGGCCTTTCCCCAAGGCATTCCCCGATGAATTGACCTTTCATACCTGGCAGCGCCAACTGCCCGGTATCGGCCAGCCCTTGACGACAACGATCCTGGTTGGAATTGCAGCAACAGTTTTCGCGCTTGCCCTGGCCCTGGGCTGTCTGGAACGCGAGGCCAGAACCGGCAGAACCGGCGGAAATCGTGCGCTGGCGCTCATCTACATCCCGCTCATAGTTCCGCAGGCATCCTTCGTGTTCGGTTTGCAGCTGTTTTTCCTGTCGGTTGGGCTGCATGCCAGCCTTTACGCGCTGATACTCGTCCATCTGGTTTTTGTACTGCCTTATGTCTTCTTGTCGCTCAGCGACCCCTGGCGCGCCTGGGACACCCGCTATGCCCAGGCGGCGAGGACCCTTGGCGCCAGCCGCAACAGTGTTTTCTGGCAAATTCGCGCGCCAATGCTGCTCAGGCCGATATTGGTGGCAAGCGCGGTCGGATTTGCCGTCTCGATCGGCCAATACCTGCCGACATTGCTTGTCGGGGCCGGTCGCTGGCCGACAATAACCACGGAGGCAGTGGCGCTCGCCTCAAGCGGTGACAGGCGCGTCATTGGCGTATATGCCTTCATACAGATGTTGTTGCCATTTATCGGATTTGCCGCAGCCACTATGGTCCCAGCCCTGGTGTTCATGCGGCGTCGTGACATGCGGGCCGGTTCATGACCCGCAAGGACGAAGCATTGCGTCTGCACAAGGTGACAATCCAGCTTGCAGAAAGGACCCTGATCGATATCGATCGGGAAATACAGCCTGGTGATGTCTTGACGGTGATGGGGTCGTCAGGCTCGGGCAAATCTACCCTGCTGGCATTCATTGCCGGATTTCTTGATCCGGTCTTTGTGCCTTCCGGCAGGGTCACGCTCGCCGGCACCGACATAACCGGAAAACCGCCGGAAAACCGTCGTGTCGGTCTGCTGTTTCAGGACCCATTGCTGTTTCCCCATATGAGCGTGGGTCAAAATCTTCTCTTTGCGGTTCGTGCCGGGGATCGGGGCGATCGCGACCGGAAAGTCCGGGATGCGCTGGAACAGGCCGGACTTGCCGAGTTTCATGATCGCGATCCAGCAACCTTGTCCGGTGGACAAAAGGCCAGGGCCGCGCTGATGCGGGTAATGCTTTCGGAACCGCATGCGCTCCTGCTGGACGAACCGTTTTCCCGGCTGGATGCCGATCGCAGAAGTCTCATCCGGGAGTTTGTGTTTTCAGAAGCCCGCAGACGGCAATTGCCGGTGCTGTTGGTGACCCATGACAGTGAAGATGCCGAACAGGCGGGCGGTCCTGTATTCCATCTGGATTGATCATAGTGCCTGAACCCAAAAACCATCTGCCGGTCGATGAAGCCCTGCCGGAACTGCTTGAGGCCCTACAGGCTGGAAACAAGGCACTACTGATCGCACCACCCGGAGCCGGTAAAACAACGCGGGTTCCATTTGCTCTCCTGGACGGCGACTGGATGCAAGGTCGTATTCTGGTGCTGGAGCCTCGAAGAATTGCTGCACGCGCTGCGGCGGGGTTCATGGCCGACGAAATTGGCCAGAAAACCGGCGAACTTGTCGGATACCGGGTCAGGCTGGAAAACCGCACATCACCCCAGACCAGGATCGAGTTCCTGACCGAAGGCGTCTTCAATCGGATGATCGTCGACAATCCTGAACTGCCGGGTGTCGGCGCGGTGATCTTTGATGAATTCCACGAGCGCAGCCTGGATGCCGACCTTGGTCTTGCACTGGCGCTCGATGTTCAAAATTCCATTCGCCCGGATCTGCGGATACTCGTAATGTCGGCGACGCTTCAGGCAGAACCGCTGTCACGGCTTTTGGGAGATGCGCCAACCATCAAGAGCATGGGGCGCAGCTTCCCGGTCGAAATCGAATACAAGCCTCGCAAGCCAAACCAGCAGATCGCCGACACAATGGCGGAAACTATCCGCTCTGCACTTCAGACAAGGTCCGGATCAATCCTGGCATTTCTCCCCGGTCAACGCGAAATCCGCCAGACGGCAAGATTGCTGGAGGGCCGTCTGCCGGAATATGCCAGCCTTCACCAATTATACGGTGCCCTTGAGGGCCACATTCAGGACGAGGCAATCCGCCCGCCTGCTTTGGGTAAGCGCAAAATAGTACTGGCAACGGCCATTGCCGAAACGTCGCTGACGATCGACGGCGTCGAAATCGTTATCGACAGCGGATTGCGCCGCGCACCCAGATATGAACCGGCAACCGGCCTTACGCGCCTCGAAACGGTCCGTGCCTCCAAATCCTCGATTGAACAACGGGCAGGCAGGGCCGGGCGGACGGCACCCGGCACTGCCATAAGACTGTGGAACGAACCGCAAAACGCGTCTCTACCGGATCATGACACGCCGGAAATTCTCGAAGCGGATCTGTCTGGGCTTGTACTCGATCTTGGCGAATGGGGCATCAACGATCCCGAACAGCTGAGCTGGCTTGATCTGCCGCCAAGACCAGCCTGGCAGGAAGCTGTCGCACAACTACGTTTGCTGGGAGCAATTGAAGATACCGGGCGGCTGACCATGACCGGCAGGAAACTGCAGGGGCTGCCGCTGCCGCCGCGATTGGCAAACATGGTGTTGAAGTCGGTTGATTTCGGTGCGAGCGATACCGCCGCCAGGCTGGCAATGCTGGTCACGGAGCGTGGGCTTGGCGGTAACTCTGTTGATCTTGCCTCCCGGCTGGAACAATTGGGCAGGGATAAGTCCACACGCGCCAAGGCTGCGGTCAAAGCCGCCAGGCAGATTGCTGGTTCTGCTGGTAGTTCGTCGACACAATCCACTGATGAACTAAGCCCAGGCGCGCTATTGTCGCTTGCCTTTCCCGATAGAATTGCAAAATCCCGCGGCGCTGTGGGCAGGTTCCTGCTGGTAAACGGCCGCGGCGCAAATCTCGACGAGACCGACCCGCTTGCAACAGCCAAATGGCTGGTCGTGGCGGATTTGCAGGGCTCAGCTGCCGCCTCGCGGATACTTTCCGCTGCACGGATTACCGAAGCGGAAGTCTTGTCTCTTCACGCAGGAGATATCGAGACGCGCCGCGAGCTGGAGTTTGATGAAAAGACAAACCGGTTCCGCGCTGTAGTTCGCAGAAAACTCGGCGCACTTACACTTTCACAGACGCTCGATGAAATATCGGCAGACGACAACATTGCAGATGCGATCTGCGCCAGGATCCGCAGGAAGGGGCTGGATAGCCTGAACTGGAGCGGAGCGGCACAAAACCTTCGAACAAGGTTGAGTTTTCTGCATACCCATTTGCCCGAAGAATGGCCGGACCTGTCCGATGAAGCGCTTACAGATGCATTGGAAGACTGGCTTGTCCCTTTCCTGCCCGGCGCGCGCGGCATGGATGCGGTCAACGCCCACACGCTTTACAATGGTCTGCAATTGCTGCTGACGCAGTCCGGTCGAACTGTCGAGGAGGCAAATCAGCTTGCCCCGGTTGATTTTCTGACCCCAACCGGATCCCGGATAAAGCTTCGCTACGAGGGCGACAAGGCAGTACTGGCCGTCCGAGTTCAGGAACTGTTTGGCCTCAGGCAACACCCCACCGTTCTGGGCGGCAAACTGCCTCTGACAATCGAGCTCCTGTCGCCTGGCCAGCGCCCGATACAGGTCACCACCGATCTCCCGGGATTCTGGTCCGGATCATGGGCAGAGGTAAGGCGCGAAATGCGGGGCCGCTACCCGAAACATCCCTGGCCGGAAGATCCGGCAAATGCCCAGGCCACAAGACGTGCGAAACCAAGGGCGAAATGACCCATGCCATGTCTTCCGTTTGTCCAACTTGGGAAACAAATGGTAGAAACAGGCCCAGTACTTGCCGCATATAGGCTTTGGATAGATGATCGAGAAAAAAGTTTCCAAACCAGGAAATCGCGCAGATCTTAGGCTGGATACGCTGATCAGGATCCGCTGGTTGGCAATCATTGGCCAGACAGTTGCCGTCTTCCTGGTCTGGTTTGGCCTGGGCTTCGAGTTTTATCTGGAGCTCTGCCTGATCTTGATCGCGCTCTCTGCCTGGCTCAACCTGTTCCTGCGTCTGCGCTACCGCGCCAGTTTCCGTCTCACCGGCCATGCAGCACTGGCGCTTCTGAGCTACGATATATTACAGCTTTCCATGTTGTTGTACCTCACGGGCGGACTGCAAAATCCGTTCTCGATATTACTGATCGTCCCCGTTGTTGTCTCGGCAACAACCCAGGGATTCTGGCAATTCGTTCCGCTCGGGGCTTTGACGATAGTTGCCGCGACCCTGCTGGTCTTCTTCCACCTGCCGCTTCCCTGGTATCCGGGAGAAGAATTTCAATTGCCGCTGGTCTATATAGCCGGCAATTGGGTGGCACTGGTTTCCACCCTTGTCTTCACGGCGGTCTATGCCTATCGCGTCGCCGACGAAGCCAGAAATCTCTCTGACGCATTGGCAGCAACCGAACTGGTTCTGCAGCGCGAGCAGCATTTGTCGCTGCTCGACGGCCTTGCAGCTGCCGCCGCTCATGAGTTGGGAACGCCGCTGGCAACGATTGCCCTGGTCTCCAAGGAGATGCAGCGTGAGCTGACGGTGGATTCACCATTACGCGAAGACGCAATGCTATTGCGCGCCCAGGCCGAAAGATGTCGGGAAATTCTGCAGAAGCTGACATCACTATCCGGCGAGGGCGAGGGGCATATCGGACGCATGCGGCTTTCGTCGCTGATGGAGGAAGTCGCCAGCCCGCATCGTGATTTTGGCATTGCCATTGATCTCGTACCCGGCAGTGTTCCGGGTGAACCGGTACTGAACAGAAGTCCGGCAATCCTGTATGGTCTTGGCAACTTGATCGAAAACGCCGTCGATTTTGCCGAGAGCCGGGTCAAATTCAGCGCTCGATGGAATGATGATTCAGTCACCATCCAGATTAGCGATGACGGCAAGGGTTTTTCCAGAGACCTGCTTGAGCGCGCCGGGGATCCATTCGTGACAACAAGGAAATCGGAACAAAGGGAGAGCGGCGGCGGACTGGGTCTCGGCCTGTTCATTGCCAAAACCCTGCTCCAGCGCAGCGGCGCGACGATAGAGTTTTCAAATGCTGTCAATCCCGGCGAACATGGGGCGGTTGTTTCGGTCACCTGGCCGCGGCAATATTTTGAGAATTTCGAAGAGCCTGTAGGTTCTGAAAACACTGGGAACATGCCAGTGGCTCTGGCTACCGATTGATCCGGCCCGACTTTGCCAACTCTTGACCGTTAACGCACTTTGACAAATATACATCAGTGTTACACAAGGACACGCAAATTGGCCTATATCGAAGGAATGACACCAATGCCTGACATGGTTGCAGGCGAAATCGGACCAGACGCCAGTCTGCTTATCGTGGACGACGACAAGCCGTTTCTGCATCGGCTGGCGCGCGCCATGGAAAGCAGGGGATTTGAAGTAAGCACAGCTGAAAGCGTTTCGCAGGGCCTTAGTGCCGTTCGCAAATCCGCGCCGGCCTATGCCGTCGTCGATATGCGACTAAGTGACGGAAATGGCCTTGACGTAATTGAAGCGATCCGTGCCAGAAAATCCGACTGCAAGGCAATAATTTTAACTGGATACGGAAATATTGCCACCGCGGTTACAGCGGTAAAAATGGGCGCAATCGACTATCTCGCAAAGCCCGCCGATGCCGATGAGGTCTTCGCCGCCCTGATCCGAAAGCCTGATGACAAGGCCGAACCGCCAGAAAACCCGATGTCGGCAGACCGGGTGCGCTGGGAGCATATTCAGCGTGTTTTCGAGTTATGTGATCGCAATGTTTCCGAGACCGCGCGGCGGTTGAACATGCATCGGCGCACCTTGCAGCGCATCCTCGCCAAGCGCGCGCCAAGATAATTGGCGCTAGGTACGAACCGCTAAGTCTAACCGCAAGCTACTGACCTGTGATGTCTTTCAGCCCGGAAGGCAGTGGGTCACCATTGTCGGAACAATGGGAGAGGACACGCTCGAGTCGATCCGCGGCGGCTCTTGCAAATCGCAGGGTAAGCGC
>JBCCEP010000175.1:0-8278 GCA_039030215.1 Pseudomonadota bacterium | reverse complement strand
GTTCGCCGGCAAATCGGAAAGTCACCGAACTGTCATAATAAAATGCTTGCGTTTAGCCCGCAAAGGGGGCAGTGAGGAAGTGTTCGGGCAATATGCGAACACGAAGACGACTGGAATACCAAGACCAATAAGAGTGCAGATATTTGTTTCTCGCTGTTTTTGACAGGTAAAAATCGAATATCTGAAGTAAATACCGGCGCACGGACCTGCACATGGTCCGGGTAATTTGTTGGTGACAATGCTTGCCTTGTTCCTTCAAATTGCTGGTTTCTGACTTTCTTCGACACTTAGCACTGCCTGCACGGGTCAAACTGACCCGCAATTGCTGCTGCCCATGGTAGCGGCGCCACAGATCGAGGAAAGGAATGATCATGGCACAGCAAGGAACGGTAAAGTTCTTCAACGTGGATAAGGGCTTCGGCTTCATCACGCCGGAAGATGGCGGCAAGGACGTATTCGTTCATATTTCCGCTGTCCAGGCTTCGGGCATGGACACGTTGCGCGAGAACCAGAAAATCACGTTTGACACTGAAGAAGACATGCGCGGCAAGGGACCAAAGGCAGTTAACCTGGCTTCCGCCGAATAGTTTTCTCATCAAACAGACAGGAGCCGGCTACTCTGCGAGTGGCCGGTTTTTTGTTGTCCTGTATAATCGGCTCGTATGACACGGAATGCCGCAATGCCCGAACCCTATGACATCCTGCTTCCAGCTGCACTGATCGCCTATCTGGCGGGGCAGGGCGCGGCGTTTTATTTCATGACCGGCAGATGGCGGATCGCCGCGTCCATTCCGTTCGTAATTTTCCTGCTGGCGCTTGGGCTGTTGATCATCGGGATCTTCATGGGCGCCAATCTTGCCGGCGTTTATCTGGTGCTCGCGATCCCGTTATGCCTGCTTTATATCGTATTGCTGTGGATAGCTTTTACAGTCTTTTTTGTCTTGCGGCAGTAATGGGCAATAGTTTTCGATTTAAGGGAATGACCACGGAGAATATTTAAGTGAAATTTCTGAAGGGCATTTCGAAGCGACGAAAAAAATCGAAATTACGCAAAAATTCCATGCAGTCGGAACGTCGTAAAAAGCAACTCTTAGAGATAACCAATGACATTATAGGTCTTTATGAATTTATTCTGGAAAAAAATTGCGGCAAGAAACTGAAGACAAAAGCGCAACTTGGACAGGACGCATTTGCATTAATTGCCAATGACTTCAAACGAGATGGTTTTTTCGTTGAGTTTGGTGCAACCAATGGCGTTGACTTGAGTAACAGCTTTCTATTGGAAAAGAGTTTTGGATGGCGCGGTATTTTGGCGGAACCGTCTCCAGCCTGGCATTCAGCATTGTACGAGAACCGGGACTGTTTCATCGAACCTAATTGTGTCTGGAAGGAATCCGGCAAAAAGCTCAAATTTGATGTGGTCAAGAGAGGTGAATTTTCGACACTTTCCCAGTTTTCAGCAGGCGACATGCACTCGGAAACGCGCAAGAAATCAAATACAATTCTTATAGAGACCATTTCACTGCTTGATCTCTTGAAGAAATATGATGCTCCGCTGAAAATTGATTATCTCTCGGTTGATACTGAAGGGAGCGAATTCGATATTCTTTCGGTGTTTGAATTCGAGCAATACAGATTTGGCTGCATAACGGTTGAGCACAATTTCACTCCTCAACGCAGCAAGATTCACGATTTGCTGGTCGAAAACGGATACAAAAGGGTCTTCCCCAATCTTTCAAGATTTGATGACTGGTATATTGAGGACAGGTAGTCCTTGCATTTAAATACATAATCGCCACGGGTGTTTGTCTGCTGATGCCATGTTGGTATTACCCTTATGAGCGTGACCGTATCGCATTAGGTCCAAGGCCGAAGCAGCATGCTGTTCCGGCCAATTAAAGCTTGTGTCACATGAGGAAATCGAGCACACCGAAGCACTTTCTTGCGCAGACAGTTCGGACTTTGTCTTGAATGACCAAATTGCAATCCTTTGGACCGAATATCTGGACGGTTGATGGTGATGATGTCCGCATGTTCGGCGTTCTGCCGTTCACAACACGAATGACGGTCGTCCGCCTGGAAACGGGCGGGTTGTGGCTGCATTCGCCGGTGCAGCTGACGCCGGAACGTCATCAAGCGGTTGATCAGCTGGGGCCGGTGGAACATCTTGTCGCGCCCAACAAGATTCACAGCCTTGGTATCGCGCCATGGAAGGCGCTCTACCCTTCGGCCACGGTCTGGGTATCGCCGGGCTTTGCCAAACGCCACCCCGATATCGCGATTGATGCGGTGCTGACGACGGATGCCGCCCCCCCTTGGCATGGCGAGATCGATCATTGCGTGATTGAGGGCCATTCGGTTCTCGACGAGGTCGAGTTTTTCCATAAATCTTCGCGAACGCTGATCATCACCGACCTCATCCAGAAGCATGAGGCTGAAGGCGAAAGCTGGCTCTGGCGCGGCATCAAGGGTGTGGTGGGCATTCTCGGGGAGGATGGCGGGGTGCCGCTGGATATACTGCTCAGCATTCACGACAAGCCGGCCATGCGCCGATCCATCGAGGCAATCCTTCGATGGGACTTCGACAATCTGATCCTGTCGCATGGCCATTGCCTGCAGGGTGGGGCGAAAGCGGAAGTCCGCCGCGTCCTTGCTCGCATTCCGGGTGGTTGATGGTTTGCGCCACGAATGCTTTTAGTTATAGTCCTGATTATCCATTGTAATCGCTGAAGGACCAGAACCGACCATGCTGAACATCGCTCCGGAGAAGGTGGCCCATGTAATCGTACTCGCCCGCGAATTTGATGCGCAGGTGGAATCGTGGGACCAGGCCGGCGATGATCAGGATGCAGAATCGATACTGGAAAGCCGGTCGTCGGGCACGGTTGCCGCGGCGCTGAAAACCTTCATCACTGATCTGAATGTCGATGAACAGGTCAGCCTAGTTGCGTTGACCTGGATCGGAAGGGGCACTTACGAGCCCGAAGAGCTTAAAGATGCGATGGATACCGCGCGCGCCGAACGCGTGAACCCGACCGAGGATTATCTGTTGGGCATCCCGCTTCTGGCCGATCATCTGTAAGCCGGGCTCGACCGGCTGGGCATCTCGGTCGAGGATTCCGAAGCCGGGATTTTGTGATTTCGGATACTCCTTTCCTCCGCGTCATCCCGGTTGCCTTGCAAACCGGGATCCATTGGTACCCGTAGCCGTACGGTTAAGACGCCGATCTTCAATGCAATAGTCTGTGCCCGTTGCGCGTTATAATGGACCCAGGATCGCAGTAGCGTCCGGGGTGACGCCGTGGTTGAGGTCGCCACTGTGATTCACTCTCCACCTCAACGAGGGGAGATGAGTCCTGCGCTTGCTGCACCATCACTGTATAGATTCTCATCCCCGAACCCGAATATCAATTAAGCCGGCTTTGGTGTATAATGGTGTTGCTAGGCGGGATGGATGCAAAACGCGGAGTAGTCTCATGACGGGTGCGCAGTCCAGGTTTGATCTTTATAGCCGCAGGATATTAAATTCGGCTGTTCCTGAGCTTGATGCGGAACCAGACCCGGTAAAGCGTTTTCGCAAATACGCCTATACAATCACCAATTCGGAACATGCCGCCATCGAGCCGCTGATCAGCGAAGCCGAAGCGACAGTGGATGAATCAGATCCGGAACCCTCGGTAACTGTGAGACTGGACCCGGACATTGCCGATCATTTCAAGAAAGCCGGCGGCGATTGGCAGCGTCGTATCAACGACGTCTTGCGGGCATCGATCAAACAGCGCTGAGGCATAGTTTTACGGCTGATGCCAACTACCTAATGAGGGGTTATCACACCCCAGACAGGGCATTTGTGCCGAATCCGAATGCACTTGCGGTTGGATAGGGTGATTAGGGAATACGAAAATCGTGTCCCTCCAAACTCTGTCGGAAGTCATCTATCTCCCTTAGTCGAAACCTGTCGTGCACAAGTGTCGCGGACATTATGCGGTCGCAACGAAATGTCCGTGCTTGCTGCTTGCTGCAGTCCCAGCAAATCGCATACCAGACCGGATAGCTCAGCAGGAGGTAGTGCGGCTCCACCACCCTTTTTGTTCCGACGCCCTCAACATCCGTGTAATCAATTTCAAGTCCGGAGCTGTTGAGAAAGGCTTGATGCAACCTCTCCACGGTCATGGAACTTGGCGGTGTGAAACCTGACTGCACGAACAATGAAGCTGTCTGACCAATCAGAATGCGGGACTTCAGCCGATTGATCTCATGGGACAATTTGGGAGAAAATGACGCCATCAGCTTGCGCCGAATTGGTCCCAGGTTCGCCATCAGGATTGGGGAGTTCAGTTGCTCCACCACTGCAAGGCTGACCAGCAGATCAACGGCCTCTCGGTAGCTGAGATTTATCCGTCCGATGCCCCAACTCCAGTGAAGTCGAACCCCGCCGCCGCGCCCGCGATCGGCTTCAATCGGCAAGCCTCTCTCCCTTAGAAGCTCGATATCCCGACCCAATGTCCTTTTACTGACGCCAAGCTCACTCGCCAGATTTCGAACGATCAGCAGTTCGTCGGATTTCAGCCGTGCCTCCAGCAGGTCAAGACGCTGCAGGCGGGTGAGCATACTGGCTTTCTTCATCAATCAAATAAGTCAGATAATGACATATTTGTCCATAGAACCGTGAGACAACGCTAATGAACAGGAGAATCTCATGAACCAACAAGTAATCGAGATGGCGGAAATCAAGCTCGCGAAGGGTAAGACGGAAGCTGATCTAATCGCTGGGGCGGAACAGATGCGCGAAGGCTTTCTTTCTCAGCAACCCGGCTTTGTTTCGCACGATCTCGTCAGCATGGGCGATGGAAAATATGCAGACATAGTCCGTTGGGAATCTGACGAAAAAGCCCGTGAAGCAATGGGCAATGCCGAGTCATCCAGCGCCTGTGCTTCGTATTTCACTTTGATGGAATTTGACCCTGAAGATCCGCATGACGGTGTCACGCATTTCACCGTTTTGTCAGGGCCGGGAGCGAAATGAATATTGCCATGGGCATATTCTTGACGGTCGACGCACATGACCCGGTTTTTGCGATTTTCATCCACCGCAGTGAGGACGCGCATGAATCGGGTCGTTACAGCACCGGGATTTCTGTACCAACCGCTCCAGACTCATCAAAAAGGAGATAAAACATGTTGTTGGAAAACAAGAATGTCATCATAACGGGTGCAAGCAGCGGGATAGGCGAGGCGGCTGCCATACTCTTTGCTGCGAGCGGCGCAAACATTGTTCTCGGAGCACGGCGCAAGGAGCGACTGGCTGATCTGAGCAATCGGATTGCCGAAAGCGGTGGAAAGGCGGTCTATCTGCCGGGTGACATCTCTGATGAGACCTATGCCGCAGACCTGGTTGCACTGGCGGAGGCTGAATTTGGCGGGCTTGATGCTGCCTTCAATAATGCCGGTATCATGGGCGATATCGGGCCAATCACGCAGATGACCAATGCCAATTGGGACAGTGTGGTGCAGACAAATATGACAAGCGCGTTTTACGCCGCGAAGCATCAGATTCCGGCGCTGAACAAGCGCGGTGGCGGCTCCATTGTGTTCACGTCGACATTTGTCGGGCAGACAATTGGTCTGCCGGGCATGGCAGCCTATGCCGCCTCCAAAGCAGGCCTTATCGGGCTGACACAGGTTCTTGCCGTGGAGCATGGTGCCGACGGCATTCGTGTGAATGCTCTTCTGCCAGGTGGTACCAAAACCGAGATGGCGGGCGACGATCCCAAAGCGCATGAATGGATCGCCTCTATCCATGCACTCAAGCGCATGGCTGACTCTGAAGAAATCGCGAAGGCAGCTCTTTTCCTGATCTCGGACCAGTCATCGTTTGTTACCGGCAGCGCAATGACCGCGGATGGTGGCAACTCGGTGACCAAAGGTTAGGTGATGGGTGGCCCTTTCACTTTTGTTTACCTACGAGGCATCGCGGAGGAGGGGCGGCAGGTGTGATCTGACTCCCCTCCCACTTGTGGGGAGGGGTTGGGGGTGGGGGTATGAATGCTAACTTCAATCACGGTGCTTGCTGCCCATTCTGTTTACCCCCACCCCGCCCGCGCTTGCGGCCTTCGGCCTCGCTGGGCGACCCTCCCCACAGGGGGGAGGGTTTAGACGTGCCTCGGATCTCGCCCCGTCCTTCGAAACCCCTCAACCGGGGGGAGGTGCGCAACGCAGGCGTCTCCCGGCAGGGAGACTGCCGTGAGTTTAAAAGAGTTACACAAACTGCAGGGCGATGGCGCCTTATATCTTTGGGCTGTGTGCGTGCCCGCACCGCCCTGCGCGGAGATTTGATGTCAATACCGGACTCTTCAGCACACTGTTCCGATAAAGCCTCTCGCCGGAAGTCCGAAGAGCTTCCGGTTGTAACCCCGCAATGCAGTTTTTCAGCACGCCAGGGCGCTCCGCTGCTGGTGTCCTCCGAAATGACGGCGATATCAAACCGGCGTTTGTGTCAGACAACAGTGGGGAGAGGATAAGGGGTGCTTGTGGAGATGGGGATAGATTTTTTGGGGCACCGCGCCCGTCTCCCCCCTTGAGGGCAGCCCCACACACCGCGTCACCCCGGATGCCATGCAATCCGGGGTCCATTATACCCTTCGGCTGGAACGGACAGTCAGAACAGTAAGGGATATAAGTCCTTCCACTCCGGGTTCTCGCGCTTGATCAGCTCAATCTTCCATCCACGGCGCCATTTCTTGATCCGTTTTTCCTCTTCAATCGCCTGAACAATGGAATCAAACCGGCGATACCAGACCAGCCGGATAACGCCATATCTGGCCGTAAATCCGGGCAAAACGCTATCGCGATGCTCAAAGGTGCGCCGCGCAATATTGTTGGTCACGCCCGTATAAAGCGTGCCACCTTTTCGCGATGCCATGATGTAAACCCACCCACCCATTGCCATAACTATGGTCCGCACAAGCGGAGAACGTCAATGGACCCCGGATTGCATGGCATCCGGGGTGACGCGCGTTTTGGAGCTACCCCTCCCGCCTGTACCGATACATCGTCGCCAAATCCTCCAGACGGCGGGCCACTTCTGGCGAGCGGATGGTGAGCGGTTCGTCTTCTTCCCGGGAGTTGACCGGTGGCGGCATGTCACCTGCAACTCTCAATCACTGTTTTCGGATAAGAAAAGTATAACTGGACGTGCATCGGATATCTCCAAGAAATCGACAAGCTCATCAGAATTCTCAGATATCTTTTGTAATGTATGTGCTGTCGCATCTATTGGATAGAGACTTTCACGAAGGTGTTGGAGTGCGAATTCGGAACAGGTCAAGCCGATCTCATCAATCTCTGAGAGATATTGCTGGGTTATCGTGGCATCCCTCTCTGGTCCATCAAACCAACCATTCAGCGCATAGAAATTATCCTTGGCAATCTTATTGAAGGCTGTTTCAAATTTGGCTTTCGGCTTAAGTATAGTGGCAATCATGGCTAGGTGGTTGCAGTGGTGACCTGCACATTGGTGTTCCAGCAACCGCCAAGTGCGTCTTTCCAATAAAATTGGCACTTCTGCAGTGAAAGCTAAAACGGGAACAGTTTGATATTTCAAATTTTCATTTGACCAAATACTCGAAAATTCCAAATACGTCTTAGTTGGCTTGAAATTCGGTACCCGTAGCAAGGTTGGAGTATTCTGAATGCTCTTAAGATGTTCTACTAGTTCTGAGTAATTTTCATAATTTGGAAATTCTCCATAGTTTCTGCTCAAGTAACAGAATCCATCTATTTCTCTAAATGGTGACAATAATTGTTCATCAATAATCAAATTTCCGCCCATCAAAAAACAATTTCAAGTTCCGAATTTATGTCACTCAATTTATCATTGCTCAATAAATATATTGTTTGAGTTGTAGTTGGAATTAACGTGGATACCGAGATCCAAGTGTATTTGGAAGTTATACATCTCTCAATCCATCTATTTGCGACTTTGTCCGCAAAGCAGACTTTCGCTAATCACAGCACTAATCAAAAAGGGCGCCATACGGCGCCCTTTCCAATTCAATGCTTCACTTTGACTTGAGGTTCTAGCTACACCCGCTGGTCGCTCCGCACGTGTCGCATTTTTCGCAGGTGCCGTTGCGGACCATGGTGAAGTTGCCGCATTCGGTGCACGAATTACCCGTATAGCCCTGGGCGACGGCGAGTGCCCGTTGCTGCGAGGCGGATGGCGCCTTTTCCTCTTCGGTCTCGCCGACGGTCTGTTCGGTTGCAGGCGTGGCTTCGG
>JBCCEP010000174.1:0-8299 GCA_039030215.1 Pseudomonadota bacterium | reverse complement strand
GCCTCGGCTGCCGGTACAAGGTCTTTGCGCATCATCAGGCCTTCATGCTGCCGTTGGACCGTCTGTGGAATCCTGCTGCAGTTTCCAGTGTCCGGATTTTCCACCCTTTTTCTCAACCAGGTGGATGTTGACGATCTCCATTCCACGGTCCACCGCCTTGGCCATGTCATAAATGGTTAGGCAGGCTACCGAACATGCCGTCAGTGCTTCCATCTCTACACCGGTCTGGCCGTTCACAGCCGCGAGTGCCCGAACATCAAGGCCGGGAAGCTTCTCATTGGCAGTGATATCAACCTTGATTTTCGTCAGTGCCAGCGGATGGCACAGCGGAATAAGATCTGATGTTTTCTTGGCCGCCATGATTCCGGCGATACGCGCAGCAGCCAGAACATCTCCCTTCTTGGCGTTCCCGGAAAATATCAAGGCCAGCGTTTCCGGTTTCATCTTGACCTGGCCATGGGCGACCGCCTCTCGGCTGGTAACAGCCTTGTCGCCGACATCGACCATTTTCGCTTCGCCGGAACTATCAATATGGGTGAGTTTGTCCGCCATATCGATTCATGCGGCCCGAGCCGCGGGATTGGCCAATAAAGATCGGGTTGCCGCTGCCACATCTTCCTGACGCATCAGGCTTTCGCCGATTAGAAAAGTTCGGATGCCGGATTTCGAAAGCCGCGCAAGGTCTTCCGGCAGGAACAGGCCGCTTTCGCCAACGAGCAGCTTGTCATTCGGGATCAACGAAGACAGACGTTCGCTGGTTTCCAAAGTGGTCTCAAAGGACTTCAGATTGCGATTATTGACGCCGATAAGGCCGGAATTAAGTTGTTTCAACGCTCGTTCAGTCTCGGCCTCGTCATGAACCTCGACGAGGACATCCATGCCGAGTTCGACAGCGCAGTCCTCGAGTGCACGTGCCTCATCATCGGTCACGGCGGCCATGATGATCAGAATGCAATCGGCACCCCAACTCCGCGCTTCATACACCTGATAGGGTTCAAACATGAAGTCCTTGCGCAATGCAGGAAGATCAACGACTTGCCTTGCCGCGGTCAGAAATTCCGGAGCGCCCTGGAAAGAAGGCGTGTCCGTCAGCACCGAAAGACAGGCGGCTCCGCCATCTGAATATGCTCTTGCAAGCGCAGGTGGATCAAAATCCTCTCGTATCAGACCCTTTGAAGGGCTCGCCTTCTTGATTTCAGCGATCAGTGCATATTCTCCGCTATCGACTTTTGTACGCAAAGTCTTTTCAAAGCCGCGCGCAGGTGAAGCATCGTGCATGATTGCCTTTAGCTCGCTGAGCGGAAATTTCACCTTGGCCGCCGCAATCTCTTCACGCTTATAGGCTTCGATTTTCTTCAGAATATCACTCATTGTGATTTCCCCTGATTGGAGACAGCGACCAGTCGGTCCAGCACGGCAAGCGAAGATCCATTATCAATCGCGGCCGCAGCAATGGTAGCTCCCTCCGCCATATCCTTGGCCTTTTCGGCCACAATGAGGGAGGCTGCTGCGTTCATGACCACCATATCACGATAGGCAGATTTTTCGCCCTGGAGCAGTGCTTTCAGTGCCTTGGCATTAAAATCTGCGTCCCCACCCATGATATCGGTATCGGACTGGATTGAAAATCCTGCATCTTCCGGGTTTATCTCAAATGTCCGTACTGTCCCGTTGTCGAGTTCGGCGACCTGTGTCGTACCGGTGATGGTTACCTCGTCATACCCCTCGCCATGAACGACCCAGACTTTTTCTGACCCGAGTTCACCCAGCACCTTGGCTATTGTGAGAATCCATTTGGGAGAAAACACACCCAATAGCTGGCGCTTTACCCCAGACGGATTACACATTGGGCCGAGCAGGTTGAAGATTGTTCTCGTGCCCAATTCGACCCGTGTCGGTCCGACATGCCGCATCGCTGGGTGGTGGGCGGGTGCAAACATGAACCCCAGCCCAGCTTCCTCGATGCAATCGGATATTTGATCAGGGGACAATTCCAGATTGACGCCAAGCGCGGTCAGAACGTCTGCCGCTCCTGACTTTGAGGAAAGCGCCCGGTTGCCGTGTTTTGCGACCTTAATACCGCAGGCCGTGGCCACAAATGCCGTGGCCGTCGAGACATTCAACGAGCCTTTTGCATCACCACCGGTGCCGACAATATCCATTGCGTCGTCAGGTGCATCGACCGGAAGCATACGAGACCGCATTGCATCAACTGCGCCAGCAAACTCGTCCTCAGTTTCGTCGCGGACCCGCAATGCCATCAGGAAGCCGCCGATCTGGCTGGGCGTGGCATCTCCCGACATCAGGATGCCAAAGGCTTCGCGGGTATCGTCGCGGGACAAGGTGCCACCGTCTGCGACCTTCGCGATGAAGTATTTCATATCGCTCATCTGACATTACTTCCATTTCAAAGGCAGGTGCAGCCAGTGCGCCTGCCGGTTATCGCTCCGGTGCAGTATTTATCGGCATTAATAGGTGATCGCGGTCTCGATTGCCTGTTGATAGATCGCTACATCCTCATTCGCCTGCATCTGCGAGACAACATCGTTCAAAACGCTATTGGCAAGCTGCCCATTGAACTGGGTCTTCAGATTATCTGCCGGTGGTGTTCCTGTTTCCTCCATCACTTCAGAAACCCGCAGTACCAGTTTGTCCGGCGCCGATGGTCCGGGGGCAACGGTCACATCACCCTTGGGAATTTCAAATCCGGCGGCAACAGCATTTGCCGATATATCACTATCCGTGTCGGATCGTGTCATCTCCGGGCTTGTCTCCATTTCAGTTGGAAGACCGACGCTGCTTGCAGGAAGAACATCCGCGATAACGGCATTAAAGTCTTCACCCTTTGCCACACGATCTCTGATACCCACGGCAATTTCGTCCACCATATTGGCAAGCTCGGCCTCTTCCCAGGCCGAGATGACATCTGCCCTTACTTCCGTAAGTGGCTTCTGACGTGTGTCGATTACATCGTCTACCTCATACCAGGCAAAGCCGGACGTGCCGATTGATACGGGATCCGCTTCAACGCCGGCATCGGTATCGAAGGCCTCCCGGAGAAGATTTGGAGCGTTTGGTAAATCCGTAATGGCGTTGCCGTTTTCATCGTTGCCCTGGAGGTCCACCATATCGAAGGTAATTGCGGTCAGCCCAACCTTGCGAGCTGCTTCTGTAAGTGAGTCACCGGCCGCCCGTTCATCCTCGATCTTGTCATGGATGTCATAAAGTTCATCTGCGGCTGTCTCAACTGCCAGGGATTGACGAATATCAGCTTCAACTTCGGCAAGGGGGCGGACAGATTCAGGCTCGATTGCTGTTACCCGCAAAATAACAGGACCAAACAGTCCGGTAACAACATCGCTCGTCTGGTTCAAATCCAAGTTGAATGCCGCTTCAGCAATTGCCTGATCTGGAACCTGGCTCTTCGTCAGCGAACCAAGACTGATGTCATCGGCGCTTCTGCCGAGTTCCGACATTATCGCCTCGAAGAATTCGCCATCCTTCAGCCTTTTGGCGGCTTCGTCGGCTGCATTGGCATCGCTGAATGTAAGCTGCTGGATTTGCCGTTTTTCGGGAGTCGTGAAACGGGTCTTGATCCGTTCATATTCGTCGCTGACGTCTTCGGCAGACACATCATCAGGCTTTGCGATATCTTCCGCCGTGAGCTGAAGCGTTACCAGTTTCCGGAATTCCGGAGCCGTATAGGAACCTTTGTGTGTGTCGTAATATTCCTCGATTTCAGAATCCGTGGGCTGGCGGACTGTTCCGGCCGCTTCACCAGTAACGATCACATACTCGAATACCCGTTTCTCGGCTTCATATTTCTGCATGAAGTCAAAAAAGGCATCGGGCATGTCCAGCCCCTGCATCATCGCAGAGATCAACTGTTCACGAATGGCAGCGTTCTTTCTGTTGTTGATGTAGTCCTCTTCACTCAGGCCAACTTGCCTCAGCGCGAAATCGAGGCGTTGGCGCGAGAAATTTCCGGCTTCATCCCGAAACGAAGGATCGTCTCCGATTAGCGTTGCCAGGTTATCCTCAGACACACCCAAACCCATTTTGCGGGCATTTTCGTCGAGCACGGCGCCGGCGACGAGCTGGCTCAAGACGGACTGTTCAATACCCAAAGCGCGCGCCTGTTCGCGCGACAGCCTTTGGCCAAATTGTTGCGAGACCGCATTGACCTGGTTTTGGTAGGCCAGTCGATATTCTCCCAGCCCGACCTTCGTTTCACCAACCACAATTGTATTGGTTCCACCGCCACCAATAAATACATCCGAGACGCCCCAAACAGCAAAACTCACGACGAGCAGAGCAATCAAAATTTTCGCGGTAACACCGCGCATCATAAGTCGAAGGCTTTCTAACATCTTAACTCCAGAGGAATCGGTCTGGTACCGATTCAGAAAAACGGTCTCATATATTGGCGCACGGTATAATACCGGGCGCTCCTGATCACAACATGTAAGGTGGCTTTGGCAAAAAACACAATAATGCACACGTAGAGTTGACAGCCTGCCTTGCTGTGCTAGCCAAGCGCGAAAATTCAATCCCTTATGCGCCAAGGATTTGCAAATGACAGCTTCTTCAAACTATCTGATTGCCGGCAACTGGAAAATGAACGGCCTGAAGAGTTCACTGAGCGAACTGGACGCCATGGCGAACGGTGTGGAAGCGGGATCTACAGACGGAGCGTCAGCGGATATGATCGTTTGCGTGCCTGCAAGCTTGCTGACGCTGGCGGTAGACAGATGCGCCGGTACACAGGTCGAGATCGGTGGTCAGGATTGCCATGCCAATGCATCAGGCGCCAATACCGGGGATATTTCAGCAGAAATGATTGCGGACACTGGCGCAAAATGGGTGATTACCGGTCATTCGGAGCGCCGTACGGACAATGGTGAAAGCGACAGCGAGGTAAAGGCCAAATCAGAAGCAGCGCAACGCGCGGGAATAAGTCCGATCATCTGCATTGGTGAAACCGGCGAGGACCGTGAACAGGGCCGAACCCTGGATGTCCTCAAGGGGCAGTTGGATGGTTCGCTTACCGACGATGGAGCTTTCGTTGTCGCCTATGAGCCGGTCTGGGCGATTGGAACGGGCCTGGTCCCCACACTCGACGACATTGAAGCAGCCCATCGCTTTATCCGGGAATATCTTGAAAATCGATATCCAGGATCGGGTAGTGATGTCCGTATTCTCTATGGTGGTTCGGTAAAACCGGGGAATGCAGCGGAGATTCTTGGCATCGACAATGTGAATGGAGCTCTTGTCGGCGGTGCAAGTCTGAAGGCAGACGATTTTCTTGGAATTTGGCTGGCGGCACCGCGCTAATCCGGTCCCAGATCCCCGGCCTGCGGGGAATTGGCAGATATTTTCTGCTTTAATGTCAGTGTGCCGATGCCCATATCGGATTGAAACGCTTTGTGGCATGCAGGGAAATATTGGAAAGCGGGCACCCCTTGAAACGCAAGCTCACAACAGTTCTATGCGCTGACGTCCAGAATTACAGCCGAATGATGGCGCGTGATGAGGCTGACACCCTGTCTCGCCTAAACCGCTATCGCTCCATCATGGACGACCTATTTTCAAAGCATGATGGTCGGACTGTAAATACCTGGGGCGATGGCATCATTGCCGAGTTCGAAAGCGTGGTGGAAGCGGTCAGATGTGCGGTGGAAGTGCAGGATGCCATCACGGCGGAAAATCGTGATCTACCAGATGATCGTCAGATGTGGTTTCGGATTGGGATCAATCTCGGCGATGTCATGCAGGAAAATGGCGATTTTTACGGAGAAGGCGTCAATATTGCTGCGCGGCTGGAATCGCTTGCCGATCCCGGTGGCATAATGGTTTCCGAAAGCGTCTACAATTTCACCCATAAACAATTGGCGATTGGCTTTGATTATGCCGGCGAGAACAAGGTCAAGAACTCAGAAAGTCCGGTAATTGGCTACCGTGTGCGGGCGGGAGAGAATCAACCTTCACCCAGTGAGTCAAGGCAATCGGAGGATCGTCAGGAATCGACGCACACAAGCGAACAAATTCCACCTGAAAGGCGTTTCTGGGATGCTGCCGGGCAGAAAATCACTCAATTCCGGGGATGGTTTCAGCAACAGGACCGGTCTGTAAAGATCTCTGTGTCGATCATCGGTTTCTTTTTTGCGATCAACTTCCTGTTTACCGGCATTGCCGAACCTTGGTTTATCTTTCCCTCATTACCATTTGCACTTTATGTCGCCATTCGAACAAGAAAGAAACCGCAGCAGTGAGGCTAATCAGATTAGTTTGACGGAATGGGCTTTATTTGTGTGGCGCAGTCGTGTAGAACGCGCCGGTCTTCGATAGGCGTAGATTGATGTGCGCCCGGCTTGATTTGTTGCCCGTCTTTAGACTGGGACACAAGCTGACTGAACAGGACAGGTCATGGAAACGGTATTGATAGTCATCCACCTGATGGTGGTCGTTGCGCTGATAGGCGTGGTATTATTGCAGCGCTCCGAGGGCGGCGCGCTTGGTATTGGTGGCGGAGGCGGCGGTGGCGGCCTGATGTCTGCCAGGGGTGCAGCAAACGCCTTGACGCGATCAACAGCAATCTTGGCAGCAGCCTTTTTTGCCACGTCCATCGGGCTTGGCGTTGTTGCGAAAATTAACAGCGGACCGAGTGACATTCTTGATCGTATTCCCGCGCAAAGCGAGCCCGGCACAGCAGGTGAGGGCGTCCTTGATCTTCTCGGGCCTAATGACGGCTCAACCGAGGAAAGCACGGAGCCGGCTGAGCCAGAGGCGCCGCAGATTCCAAGCGGCCAATAGGCGGCCGAACAGAATTTAGACGATCACCCGGTCCAGGCCGGGTGATTTTTTTTGTGATTTGATTTGCAAAGGCTTCTTTGTGCTTTGCGAATCGCAATTCTCGGGATACAGCTTAACTCCCATGGCGCGATACGTATTTATAACAGGCGGCGTGGTCTCCTCCCTCGGAAAAGGCATTGCTTCAGCAGCCTTGGGCGCATTGCTACAGGCTCGTGGCTACCGTGTGCGGCTGCGCAAGCTCGACCCCTATCTCAATGTCGATCCCGGCACGATGAGTCCCTATCAACATGGCGAAGTTTTCGTAACTGATGATGGTGCGGAAACCGATCTCGACCTTGGCCACTATGAGCGGTTCACCGGACGATCAGCAAATCAGGCGGACAACATAACGACCGGCCGGATCTACAAGAACATCATCGAGAAGGAGCGCCGGGGCGATTATCTTGGTGCGACCGTTCAGGTCATTCCGCATGTCACCAATGAGATCAAGGAATTCGTCCTCGACGGAAACGACGATTATGATTTTGTCCTTTGCGAGATCGGCGGCACGGTGGGTGACATCGAGGCGATGCCGTTTCTGGAAGCGATCCGCCAGTTAGGCAATGACTTGCCGCGCGGCGGAGCCGTCTACATCCACTTGACGCTGATGCCCTGGATACCGGCTGCCGGTGAACTGAAAACGAAGCCAACCCAGCACTCGGTCAAGGAACTGCGTTCGATTGGTATTGCGCCGGATATTCTGCTTGTGCGGGCCGACAGACAAATACCCCAGGAAGAGCGCAAGAAGCTGTCGCTGTTTTGTAACGTCAGACCATCGGCCGTGATCCAGGCGCTTGATGTAAAGCATATCTATGATGTGCCGATTTCCTATCACAATGAGGGGCTGGATGAGGAAGTCCTGTCGGCTTTCGGCATTGATCCTGCGCCCAAACCCCGAATGGAACGCTGGGAGGATGTGGCGGAACGCCTCCACAATCCCGAAGGGGAAGTCACCATTGCCGTAGTCGGGAAATATACCGGCCTGCTGGATGCCTATAAGTCGTTGATGGAAGCGCTCAATCACGGCGGCATGGCTAACCGGGTCAAGGTCAAGATCGAGTGGATCGAATCCGAGGTGTTCGAAAAGCAGGACCCATCGCCCTATCTCGAAAAGGTCCACGGAATTTTGGTGCCCGGCGGCTTTGGCGAACGCGGCTCCGAGGGGAAAATCCTAGCGGCACGTTTCGCCCGTGAGAAGAAAATTCCCTATTTCGGGATTTGTTTCGGAATGCAGATGGCCTGTATTGAGGCAGCGCGTTCCCTGGCCGGGATTGAAGATGCATCCTCCACCGAATTTGGTGAGACATCCGAGCCGGTTGTAGGACTCATGACCGAATGGCTGAAAGGCAACATGCTGGAGAAACGCAAAAAGACGGGAGATCTGGGCGGTACCATGCGGCTTGGTGCTTACAAAGCCCGGTTGGAACCAGGTTCCAAAATTGCTGAG
>JBCCEP010000173.1:0-8363 GCA_039030215.1 Pseudomonadota bacterium | reverse complement strand
GCTTGTCGTTCTTCAATTTCTTGAATTGCGACTTCTGAGCCTTGGTCATCGAGCATGCGATGCAATGGCCTTGCCGCTTGTACTTGCACACATCTACGCAAGGGCTTGGGATTTTCTTCGAAATGTCTGACCTCGTCGGTGGGCCAATTTGTTAGTATTTTGGGGGTGGCTTGGCCAACTATGCCGTTTACCAAACGACACGGTTTCATTCCAGAAATAAGCAGTCAGCTATCAGGTTCAAGTATGATCGAGCAATCAGATCAGCGACGACCCAGGCATGCCAGTGAATAGTTGGCGCGGTCATTGCATATTACGGAGACGCGTTGGTGTGGCGGCTTTGACAGAGATTAGACACCTTAACAGTGTCTACATCGTTCTACCTCATTTCACGCGTCACCGTTCGTGAATACCATCATTTATCCGACATCGCTGGAATTATGGTCTCACCATATCTCGCGATTATCTCTTCTTCACGGCCATTATCCAGATAGATATTGAATTGGGTAACACCTGCTTTTTTCAGTTCTTTCAACTTCTCGATATGCGCATCCTCATCCCCCAGCACGCTAAACCCTTCAATGATTTCATCCGAAATGAAGTCGAGGTAAGGATTATCGCTTTGGCCGTGTTTTGAATAGTCATATCCCTTGCGATCCTTGATATAGGCCGTCAGTGCATTGGGAATGTCTTCACGGTCAGTGCCGTACTTCTCAACGATGTCTGCAACATGATTGCCGACCATGGCCGGGAACCAGCGTGTTGCCTCGATACACTCTTCCTTGGTACCAAAGAAGGCCGGAGCGGCCGACATGATCCGGTAGTTTGACATGTCTTTTCCTGATTCCTGGCCTGCAGCTATTGCCTGGTCAGCCAGCCATTTGCAGATAGCAGGCTCCGCTATCTGCAAAATCAGACCGTCGCCAACCCTGCCTGCTGTGGAAAGTGCTTTGGGACCATAGGCGGCCACCCAAACGGGAAGTTCATAGCCTTCGGCCCATGGGAATTGTACCGGAGCCGGACAATCGCCGTACTGGACTTCATCGCCGCGAACCATGCCCTTTACGGCATAAACAAACTCTTCAAGGCGCTTTAGTGGTGCCGGCTTTTTCCCCATCACCCGCACGGCGCTGTCACCACGACCTACCCCAATGTCGAATCTCCCATCCGATTGTTTTGCAAGCGAACCGAACATCGAAGCTGCTACAGACCAGTCGCGTGTATTTGGATTGGTAACACAAGGTCCGAAACGCATCGTCGTCGTGTGCTCCATAAGCATTGCCATTGCCATGAAGCTCTCCCGCCACAAAATGTGACTGTCATACATCCAGCAATAGGCAAAACCTGCATTTTCAGCCTGCCGGACCAAGGCACGCGCGCGCTTCGGATCCATAAATCCTTTGAAACAGATAGCGAATTCCATAATTGTTCTCCCTGGTAATCACTCGTGGTTTGACGGCCAGATTCGTATCCCGGCATGGGTTATTGGAACCTGTTTTGATATATTGATACGGATCAGGATTGGGGTGATTGCTTCAATGCAACGAGCCGATTGAGCGTCGCCCGCATTGTAGGTGCTGACCCCAAGATTTTCGATGAGCGACATGACTTTCTTCCGCGGCTCCAGCCTGTCTCCACAAACCAGCACATCGCAGTTTATTTCCCAGTCAAGATTGTTGAGTGTGGTTGCCGAGACATTATGCAAGGCACCGATCACCGGGATATCCGAACCCACAATCGCCTGCGCTGCTTCGGTAGCAGAACCCTCGGGCGGCATGTCGACTTTCTTGGGATCATCTTCGGCAAGGGGCACAACGATATCGATGAGGATCTTGCCTGCAAGGAAAGGTTTCAGGTCACGCAATGTCTGATCATGTCCTGAATACGGGACCGAAAGGATGACAAATTCCTCCGCCGCCTCGACAGCCTCCTGATTGCTTTTTCCATCTATCCGCGCGGCGCCGGCAGGCAATTTTGAATGCAGTTCATTTGCAGCCTGCGCTGCACGTTCTCCATCACGGGATCCGATTACAACATCGAGCCCTGCAGCCGCAAAACGCAATGCCAATCCGCTACCCTGCGGTCCGGTTCCGCCAATTATTGCAAGTGTCACCTGAACATGTCCTCTTCTCTCTTCCGCAGCAGATGCTGCGCGCTGCTTTCCATGTCGGGTGACCAATTAAGTCCCCGAAACAGGACTGCCGGAGTCTTGGCAGCCTTCTGTACGACCAGGCCGGAGGCGGCAGCAATTTCGTCCGCAAATGCTGGCTCGGTCACCAGCAATGGTCTCCCCCAGCCATCCTCTTTACCCTGCTCGCGGCGCGTTGCAGGTACGCAGAACAAGCCGATTGCGACATTGACCTGGCCAAGCCGCCAGGGCCTGCCAAATGTGTCAGTCATGACAGCGCCGATAATGGAATCGAAACGGGCCGAAAGCTTCTCGCAAAATGATTTCAGGCTCGCATCAGGGTCACGCGGCAAAGTAATGACCGTGCCGGTCTCCTCCGCATTGGATGCATCAACACCGGCATTTGCAGAGATGTAACCCCTTTGGTGCTCACAGATCAGCGTTCCCTCATTTTGATCCGCATGGCGGAACGCACGCAGTACCGAACGACTTTCACTGAGCACGACCTCAACCTTTGCAGGATCCTTGTTGAGTTCAGCAGCAAGGTCCCGGGCACGCTTGGAGGGCGTGACATCGGCCAGCTTTATTATGTTACCCTCGGCTTTGGAAAAAATCTTGTGGGCTAGACAGAGCACGTCACCGGTCCGCATCGGCAGGGACATGGCCTCCAAGGTATCGCCGATCAGCTTTGCCAGATCATCTCCAGGACGAATATCGGGAATGCCCTGCAACGGCATCAACTGGACACAATCCCTCATAGCTCTGCCTCGGAGTCTGAGAGCGTGCCTGATTTGTCAAGAAATTCGACAAGGTCACTGGAGCTGTCAATATCCCAACGCAGGCTTTCAAGAAGCAGGATAATTGGCGTAATTCCCAATTTTTCAGCTTGTTTGCAATGCGTAAAAAATGAGCCGGGACCATAGGCAAATTCGATGACATCCGGTGGGGTCACATACAGGGCATTTGTTCCAAAATCGCGCGAGGGGCAAAGTATCACAGCTTCCTCGCCGAGCTCTTGATGGAGCAGTTTCCATATGTCATGCGGATCCGGCATTGCCAGATCTGCCGGCAACACACAGACGCGGCTATAACCGGTGCGCTTTGCAAATCCTGCCGCATCAGACAAAGCACCGTTCAAATTGGTGTTTTCCTGCTCGCTTATGGTCAGGACGTTATGAGATCTTGCACGCGTCTTGATCTCATCACTCCCGGTAACCACAGCGATATCAAATTTAATTCTGGTCGCTTGATCACGCATGATCGTTAGTACGTTTATCGTTCGATCAAATAATTGCCGTGCCAGTTCCGCCCGCCCCGAACTGTCGATCACACCGTTCAAACGCGTTTTGGACAAGCGCGGGTCCTTCATCGGAACAACAACAAGCAGGTCAGGCTTCATTCGGCATCTCCCGCATCGCCATCTGCTTGCCAATGACCATGATTTCACCTGCAAGACGAACTTTGTCCGCGGTGTCGCGCATTAGTATGTCAGTCGTTGCAACCTTCATTCCAAGCTGCTCGATCTGCGGCTGGAGTTTTGCATCAGCAGAATCGATTAACATCAAGTCAGCGAAATCAGCATAAAGCGTGGCGACACCGACAGCATCTTGTTTGTGGCCGAGACTGGCCATCATCCGGTCCGCAGGCCCTTTGACCACGCGACCCTGAATCAGCGGGCTGACGGCGATACATGCTGCTGCCGATTCCGCAATCGCTGCCCTCAGCCCAGATATTCCCAGAATGGGGGCCACGCTGACCAGCGGATTTGAAGGTGCAATGACAATCAAGTCGACTTGCTCAATCGCGGTTAACGCCTCGCCTGTTGGTAACGCAGTGTCGATCCCATCAAACTTGATTTCCAGTACATCGGGTTTGCATTTTTCACGGACGAAATATTCCTGGAAACCCAACCAGCCTCTATTGGTGCGAACACGGGTCTGCACAACATCATCGGTCGGAAGAATAATTTTCGTCTTTATTCCAAAGGCACGCGCGATATCTGCGGCAATGATCGAACGGCGTTCTCCCCTTGCAATTCTGGCCGTACGGTGAATGTGAAGACCAAAATCCCGATCCCCGAGAAACATCCAGTGCTCCTCGCCCAGCAGTGCGAGCGTATCGAGTGCACGCCGACCCTCATCTTCCAGACCCCAACCCTGCTGTTTGTTAATTACACCGGCGAGTGTGTAGACCATTGTATCAATATCGGGAGAAACCCAAAGACCATGAAATTCCTCGTCATCGGCAACATTCCCGATGATGCTGAGCGACACATCCGGCAGCCCCGCAAGACCCTCGGCCATTTTTGCGCCGCCAACACCACCTGCAATCAGCGTGACGCGCATCATTTGGCCTCCTGTACCAGGGGGAACATCTTAAGGAACGCAAGTGGATCAAGCCCCTCGCGTTCCACCAATGGCAGATGATCTACCGGGTCATGGTCATCGAAAATTTCCTGAATTTCATAACCCGTGCTTCTGCGAACTGGTACTCGCCCCGCCGAGCGGATCAAGCTGCAGAGTTCCTTCGCCGTTATCTCTTGACCATGCTTTGAACCGGCCGACCTGCTGATGCTCTCGTTCATCAGGGTTCCCCCCAGGTCGTTTACGCCGCTGTGCAGCAACTCACGGGCACGGGCCGCGCCGAGTTTGGTCCAGGAGACCTGGATGTTGTCGATTACCCCATGCAACATGATGCGGGAAACCGCGTGCATCTTGTTTACTTCGTCCGCCGTCGGTCCTGGCCGGACCTTGTCGGGGTTGTCGCGGTAAAGCGGTGAGTCGGTATGTACAAACGATAAGGGCACCAGCTCGGTAAATCCGCCGGTTTCCAGCTGTATGGAACGTAGTAGATCAATATGCGCCGCCCAATGGCCTGGACCATCAATATGGCCGTACATGATGGTTGCCGAGGTGCGAATGCCTACCTCGTGCGCGGTCCGAATTATTTCGATCCATTGCTCGGCAGAAAGCTTGTTCTTTGTAAGTTGACGCCGAACTTCGGTGTCAAGAATTTCAGCCGCGGTGCCGGGCATCGTGCCCAGACCGCATTCACGCAAATCGGTCAGAAAACTCCGATAGTCTTGCCTGGACTTTGCTGCCCCATACCAGATTTCGAAGGGAGAGAAGGCGTGGATGTGCATGTCCGGAAGAGCAGATTTTATTGCCAGCACTATTTCACGGTAATAGCTGCCATCCAGCTTGGGATGCAGGCCTCCCTGGATACAGACCTCCGTTGCACCACGTGTCCAGGCCTCGCCTGCGCGGGCTACGATTTCATCGGTCGAAAGCCATTCAGCCTGCGCAGCGTCTGCTCGTTTGGCGAAACCGCAGAAACGGCAACCCATATAGCAGATATTGGTGAAGTTGATGTTGCGGTTGACAACAAAGCTGACCTGGTTGCCATTGACCTGCTGGCGGAGATGATCCGCAACGGCAGCAATTATTGGTGTATCCGCCGGATCTGCCGCAAATAGGTTTTCACCAGCTTCCCTTGAAATCCGCACACCGCTTAGCACGTCAACCAGAATTGCGCGTACTGTTCTGGAAGCGCTGGCAAGCAGCTTATCCATATCACCCCTTGTTTCGAAGATCACACTCATTATGCCGTATCCCCGAGCGCCTGGTCTGCCGCCAGACCATCCTCACCTGCCAAATACCCGACCGGTGCGCGTAATTCTGCGTCGAGAAATTCAGTCTCCTCGTGGATGAACCTCGGATAAATCGAAAGCCGCTCCTTGAGCACATAACCTGCCCTCTTGCAATTTTGAGACAAGGTGTCGATGTGCGGCCATGCATGACCAGGATTTATAAAATCGATTGTCACCGGCGAAATGCCACCCCAATCGTTTATGCCGGCGCCAAGATATTCAATATGCCGGGAACTTAGATTTGGCGGTGCCTGCAGGCTGATATCCGGAGACAAGATGATCCGGGCCGCGGCGATAGTCCTCAACATGTCATTAAGTGTCGGCTCCGGGTGGTCTTGCATGGCGATACCCGGCTTACGCTGAAAATTCTGGACAATAACCTCCTGGATATGGCCATGCCGCAAATGCGCGGAGTTTATCGCAAACAGCGCTTCAAGCCGTTCCTCCCAGGTTTCGCCAATGCCGATAAGCAATCCGGTTGTAAAAGGCACCTTGTTAACTCCGGCCCTTTCCAAGGTACGCAAACGTTGCAGCGGAACTTTGTCCGGACAGGCGTGATGAGGCATGCCGGGTTTGGTTAAACGCCTGCTCGTTGATTCCAGCATCATGCCCATCGATACTGAAACAGGTTTCAGTTGTTTTATCTCTTCATCGGTCAGGGTACCGGCATTCACATGCGGCAGAAGCTTCGTTTCTTGCAATACAAGGCTGCACATCGCGGCCAGATAATCAGACATGCGCTGGTAACCGAGATTTGCCAACGCGGATTTGGCCTTCTCATATCTGAGCTCCGGTTTTTCGCCCAGGCTGAACAACAATTCCTTGCAACCGTGCTGCTCGCCTCTTCTGGCAAACTGGAGCACGGCATCCGGACTCATGATCATTGCCTCGGGATCGTCGGGATGTTTGACAAATGTGCAATAGCTGCAGGTATCGCGGCACATGTTTGTCAGCGGGACAAAAACTTTCCGGGAATATGTAACCGTGCGCCGCCAGTGCGTTTGCCTTATTTCAGTTGCAAGACGCATCAGTTCAGTCAGCGGCATTTTGCGCAATTCGTGGCTCAAGCTGGCACCGTAATTCAACACTACGTCAAAAATACCCTCAGGAATGATTCAAAAATTTTACCAATTAGTCAAATTTTAGTTTGCACGAATCGGAATCCGAAGGCAACTTGCAATTCCTGACTAATTTTTCAGGAATTTTCTTTGCTGTAAGTCGCCCATCATGCCGAGGTAGACAACGGGAACTATTTCCCAAACCACGGCTACAAATCGTCCAAAAACACTGAACGCAAATGAATACAAATCTCATTCACGCGTTGATCTGCAATCGATCACTGCCCGAGATTCCCCAACCCGGTAATTCACAAATTCCGCCTCTGCTTTGGGTATTTGAAACCTTTGCGGCGGCATTGATGATGGATCAGGCTTAAATACTATTACTGCCAACACACCTGCGCTTTTGCAGTTCACAAATATGGTAGCTTGCTTAGTCCGTGTTGCCTGGCACTATTGTCTGGCGCAACCCCTCACGAAGTTTCAACGCAATCTCCTGCACAATGTCATTGGGCGCCATGGGTGAGATGACCAGCGAACGCTTCATTGCCGGCAATTCGGGTAGATCCCTGGAATCGTCGGCAATTCGCATACCGGACTGTACCGCCCGGGCAGGCAAGACCCCTATTGCAAGCCCCGCTCGGATGGCACATCGCAAGTTGGAAAAGCTCGTACTGCGAAATTTGACGTTGTAGGTTCTCGCGCATGCTTCCAGGGCTTTGCACGGTAACTTGCTCCACCAACAGCCGCGGTCCAGAACTGCCAGCGGAACCGGTGCGTCTGCGTCCAGCTCAAATTGATCACCTTCGACCCAATAGGTGGCTTCGGTCTCCAACACGCGTTCAGCATCAAGGCCAGGTCCTGTAACCACAGCTATATCCAGTTTCCCGGACTCCACTGCACTCGCAAACCCTGACGAGCAGCCTGATGTTACGGAAACATCCACCTCCGGATAGGTACGGCTGAATTCCGCAAGCACGGTTTCGAAGACCATATCATCATAGTGATCGGGAATTCCGACACTCACCTGGCCTCGCAAAGGACGATCGAGCATCACATTCAGGCGTGCCATCTCTGACAGGACATTATGTGCCGCAGGTAAAATTTTCCGGCCCTCCGCGGTCAGAGTCATTCCGCGTGGCCCTCTTGGCCCCGGGGCCTTTTCTCCATTCATTAACGAGCGAAGGCCAGCCGCGTCTCAGTCGAGGCCGGGCCTCCGCCATCGTCAGGGGCCCCATGTCCAACCGCGCGCTCTTCGTCACCCACGGCTTCATCAAGGAGAATGCCAGCAACCTCAACGGATTGGGCCGGTTCGTGCCGCAGCTGCAGCGGCTGACGATCAAGTTCTGCAAGGAGTGGCCCTCGTCGTACGGCGCCAGGCAGTTCGTCGAGAACGACATTGTGTACATGCGCACGGTCGACGGTCCCATGCGAGTCGACGTCATCTATCGCCGCATTGACGATACGTTTCTTGATCCCGAGGAGTTTCGTCCGGACTCGGCACTCGGCGTTGCTGGTCTGGTTAGCGCCT